>NZ_JAUCML010000009.1:0-157863 GCF_030362955.1 Curtobacterium citri | reverse complement strand
GCGGCGCCCACCCCGCGCACCCGCAGTACGCCCGCGGCCCCCCCCCCCCCCCCCCCCCCCCCCGGCGGGGGGGGGGGGGCCCCGCGGCCCCCCCGCCTCCCGTCCGTTCCGTGGTGCGGACTACTGACCGATCTTGTCGTCCGCGGCCTGCTCGGCCTTGTCGATCTGGTCGCCGTGGGCGCCGCCCGTGGCCTTGTCGGCCGCGTCCGCGCCGCATGCCTTCCCAGGCCGCGCCTTCCCGGGCCGGGCAGGCGCGTCAGGCGACGATCTGCACGACGGTGCCGAGCGGCAGGGCGTTCACCGCGTCGACCGCGTCGCCGTCGAGCCGGACGCACCCGTGCGACACCGCTCCTCGCGCGACCGACTGGTAGTGGACGCCGATCAGGCCGCCGTCCTTCCCGCCGTAGGGTTCGTCCGCGGCGGCCGAGTGCAGCGTCGTCAACTGGATCGGGTGCACCGTCTGGTCCTGCGCCGGGTCGAGGTAGCGGGCCTGGATGTAGCCGATCACGCCGGTCGGGGTCGGGGTGCCACCGGCGCCGACCCCCGCCTGGAACTCCTTGACCGTCTTGCCGTCCGAGCCGACGATCGAGACCGTCTGCTTGCCCACTGCGATCACGACGTGGTCCGACAGCGCGCCGCTCTTCCGCAGCAGGTCACGGCGGATCCACGCGGCGCTCTGTGCGGCGGCACCGCCCTTCGTGGCCGAGGGCAGCGCCTGTCGCGCGGGTGTCAGGACCATCGCCCAGTCGCCGGAGACCTGCACCGGGACCACGACGGTCGGCTGGTCGAGGAAGTTCTTCGCCGCGAGCCGTGCGACCGGCTTCGAGCGGTCATCGCCGTAGAGGGGGGCGTCGGCGCTGATCGTGTACGACTCGTCGGCCACCTTCGGGACGGTCGACCCGTAGTAGGGGAGCAGGCCGCCGATGACGGCGTCGTACCGGGCCTCGGGCAGGATCGCGACCTGGGCGGCGCTCGGAGCTGCGTACGGGTCGGCCGTGGCCGTGGCGGACGACGATGCCGAGGGCTTCGTGCTCGTCGTGGTGTCCTGTGCCGTGCAGGCGGTGAGCCCGAGCGTCAGGAGCAGCGCGGCCGCGAGCGTGGTGCTCGTCGCCCGGACGGTGCGGGTGCGGGTCATGCGGGGGTTCCTCCGGTGGAACAGGGACGGGGGCACGACCGATGGTCGTGCCCCCGTCTGCTGATCTGGTGTGACGACTAGCCGGCCACGACCGGGAGGCTACCGGTCGGACGGGCGCCCGTGCCGGTGGCCGCACCCGGGGTGGTGGTGCCCGTGCCCGCACCCGGGGTGGTGGTGCCGGTGCCGGTGCTCACGGCCGGGAGCGTGATCGTGAAGTCGATCGTGTCGACGACGTCGAGGTTGCTGTCCACCTCGCCCACGGTCAGGTCCTGCGTCCGCGCAGCCGAGTCGGAGAAGGTGCCCGTGGTGGTCCACGTGCCGTCCGCCTCGACGATGGTCGCCGGTGCGACGACGTCACCCTCGGCGTTCACCACGGCGATCGCATCACCTGGGGTGCCCTTGCCGGAGAAGGTCACGGTGCGGGAGTCGACCGTCGAGCCGTCCTTCGGGGTGATGAGCGTCAGCGGCGTCGCGGCCGGGGGCGTGGTGACTGCGGGCAGGTTGATGGTGAAGTTGACCTCACCCTGGCCCTGCGCGCCACCGATCTGGTTCACCGACAGGTTCTGCACGACGGCAGCCGAGTCGCTGAAGGTGCCCGTGGTCGTCCACGTGCCGTCGGCGGCGACGAGGACCTGCGGGGCGACCCGGTTGCCGTCGGCGTCCAGCGTGTTCACCAGGTCGCCGGGGGTGCCGGTACCGGTGAACGTGACCGTGCGCGAGTCGACGGTCGAGCCGCTCTTCGGGCTGGTCAGCGAGAACTGGTCTGCCGGGGCGACCGCCGGGAGCGTGATGTTCACCGTCGTGTCACCGGCACCGCTGGCGCCGCGGACGTCGGTGACGCGGACGGCCTGCGAGCGCGCCGCGGTGTTCGGGAACGTGATCGTGGCGGACCAGGTCTGGTCCGCGCCCACGACCACGGGGCCGGTCAGCCGGTTGTCCTGGGTGTCGAGGAGGTTGATCGTGTCGCCCTGACGGCCGGTGCCGGTGAAGGTGACGGTGCGCGACGAGACGTCGGAGTTGTTGGCCGGGCTCGTGACGGCGAAGTCGGCCTGCGGCGCCTGTGCAGCGGCGGTGAACTGCTTCGAGCCGTCCTGGGCGAAGCCGCCCGTGCGGAGCTGCTCGATCGTGTAGGTGTTCGACTCGTAGCCGGTACCGGGGATCGTGTAGGTGATGGTCCACTTGCCGCTGTCGGCGATGATCTGCCGGGTGCCGCGGAAGTCCTCGTCGAGCTGGATGTACTCGCCGGGCGTACCGGTGCCCGACACCGTCAGCACACGGCCGGAGACCGTCTGGCCGGTGATCGACAGGTCTGCCGGGTCGGCGTTGGCCGGGGCTGCGGTCAGGGTGATGCCCCCGACCAGGATGGCTGCGCACGCCGGCAGGGCGAGCGCCTTCTTGCTCCAGAGAGCCTTGTTCATCGTCGAACTCAATCTCGTGCTGCATGAGGGCACGTCTCGGATGCGGTCGACGTGCGCGCACGACGACGGACGCGGTCCGTGGATCTCACGGACGCAGGACCGGGCAGGGAACCCGGGTGTGCGGTCAGGGAACCGCACTGGTGCAGCGTACGTCTTCGTGAAGATCGTTCGACACCGGAACTGAGGAGTTGTCCCCCGGCACCGGCGATTCCACAGGAACGTCCCCCACGACCCCGTCCGGGTGGCCGTCCGATAGACTCGGGTGGACCATCGGCCCAGCCCGCCGGTGCGGTCCTCCGCCAACGTGAGGAGAACCTCCATGCCCGCAGCAGTCATCATCGGTGCCCAGTGGGGTGACGAGGGCAAGGGGAAGGCAACCGACCTCCTCGGCTCGCGCATCGACTACGTCGTGAAGTTCAACGGCGGCAACAACGCCGGTCACACCGTCGTCGTCGGCGGCGAGAAGTACGCGCTGCACCTGCTGCCGTCCGGCATCCTGACGCCCGGCGTGACCCCGATCATCGGCAACGGCGTCGTCGTCGACCTCGAGGTCCTGTTCCACGAGCTCGACGCCCTCCGCGCCCGCGGTGTCGACGTCTCGAAGCTGCTGGTGTCCGCGAACGCGCACGTCATCACGCACTACCACCGCACCATCGACAAGGTGACCGAGCGGTTCCTCGGCAAGCGCCAGATCGGCACCACCGGTCGCGGCATCGGACCGAGCTACGCCGACAAGATCAACCGCGTCGGCATCCGCATCCAGGACATCTTCGACGAGAACATCCTGCGGCAGAAGGTCGAGGCCGCGCTCGACCAGAAGAACCACCTGCTCGTGAAGGTCTTCAACCGGCGCGCGATCGACGTCGACGAGGTCGTCGAGTCGCTGCTGTCCTACGCCGACCGCCTGCGTCCGATGGTCGCCGACACGGCGCTCGAGATCCACCGGGCGCTCGAGCGGGGCGAGACCGTCCTGTTCGAGGCAGGGCAGGCCACGATGCTCGACGTCGACCACGGCACCTACCCGTTCGTGACGTCCTCGTCGGCCACGGCCGGCGGCGCGGCCACCGGCTCCGGCATCGGCCCGGGCAAGCTCGAGCGCATCATCGGCATCGTCAAGGCGTACACGACCCGCGTCGGTGCCGGTCCGTTCCCGACCGAGCTGTTCGACGAGTCGGGGGAGTTCCTCCGCGCCAACGGCTTCGAGTTCGGCACCACGACCGGTCGCCCGCGTCGCTGCGGCTGGTACGACGCCCCGATCGCCCGCTACACGGCACGCATCAACGGCGTGACCGACTTCGTGCTCACGAAGCTCGACGTCCTGACGGGCCTCGAGACCATCCCGGTCTGCGTCGCGTACGAGGTCGACGGCGTCCGCGTGGACGAGGTCCCGGTCAACCAGTCGGACTTCCACCACGCGAAGCCCATCTACGAGGAGTTCCCCGGCTGGACCGAGGACATCACCGGCGCCCGCTCGTTCGACGACCTGCCGAAGAACGCGCAGGACTACGTCCTGGCGATCGAGGCGATGTCCGGCGCCCGGATCTCGGCCATCGGCGTCGGCCCCGGCCGTGACGCGATCGTCGTCCGGCACGACCTGCTCGGCACCGGCGAGGCCGCTGCGTGAGCATGCGGATCCTCTTCGTCTGCAGCGGCAACATCTGCCGGTCACCGCTCGGCGCGCAGGTCCTGGAGGCCCGGCTCGGCTCCGACGCGTCGGCCTTCGTCGTCGAGTCGGCCGGCACCATCGCCGACGACGGAGCGGCGATGGACGACACCGCGGCCGCGCAGTCCTCGCGCCTCGGGGGCGACCCCGCGGCGCACCGGTCGCGGTACCTGACCGAGCAGACCGCCGCGTCTGCCGACCTCGTGCTGACGGCCGAGCGCTCGCACCGGGCGGCGGTCGTGTCGCTCGCGCCGCGGGCCGCCAAGCGGGCGTTCACGATCAAGCAGTTCGCGCGGGTGCTCGACGGGCTCGAGCCGGGCGACCTCGCCGGGATCGAGACGGCGCAGGACCTCGTGGAGCGG
Organism: Curtobacterium citri; assembly: GCF_030362955.1. Taxonomy (NCBI): domain Bacteria; kingdom Bacillati; phylum Actinomycetota; class Actinomycetes; order Micrococcales; family Microbacteriaceae; genus Curtobacterium; species Curtobacterium citri. Next base: position 153,285 of record NZ_JAUCML010000009.1, on the reverse strand, counting down.
GTCGCCCGCCTGCGGGGGACGGTGCCGCCGCCCGCCGACCCGGCGGACGACGACGTGGACGACCCCTACCGTCGGTCGGAGTCCACGCACGTGCGGGTCGCCGACGAGATCGACGCGGCGCTCACACCGATCGCGGACGCGCTGCGCGCCCTGCGCTGAGCGCGCCCTGCCCTGAGCGCGCCCGAGCCGGTCAGGCCTCGGGCAGCCGGTACGTGCCGATCGTGATCGTGTGCGCGCCCTGGCCCGCCAGCTTCCGCACGACCGCGTCGGTGCGCGCCCGGTTCGGCACGGCGTGCTTCCGCGCCAGGTCCGTCACGAGGACGCGGAGCTCGTTCTCGTCCGTGACCACCGCGGTCGTGGCCGAGCGGCCGGTCGGGGTCGTGCTCGAGCTGCGGTCCTCGGGGTTCACGTACGCGGCGGCGTCGCCCGAGTAGAACACGCACGAGTCGATCCACTGCGGGCCGTTGCCGTCCGCGTCGGTCAGGAAGCGCTGCAGCCGGCGAGCCTGCTGCCGCACCTGACGGGTGGGGGCGGTGCCACCGGCCTGCACCCGCACCTGCCACCAGTGCTCGACCTCGTCCGCGGTGTCGAGCACGCGCCGGCTCCGGACCTGGATCGCGAAGGACCCGGTCAGCGACGACTCGTCGAGCAGGTTGCGGAAGGCGTGGTGCACCGAGCTCGGCTTCCGGCCGTCGAACACGATGCCGTTCCACCGCTTGTTCTCGATGACGAGCACGTGCCCGGACTCGAGCACGAGCACGTGGTCGACCTGTGCCGCGAAGCTGCGGTCGTGCGCCCGCTCGCCCTGGGCCACCGGGACGAAGACGACGTTGGTGCAGAGCGCACCGTTGACGTCGGCCGCCTTGCAGGCCGCCAGGATGGTGCGCTGCGAGGCCTCCTCCCAGCGCATGCCCGTCCGGGCGAGGTCGCGCGCGTGCTCGGCCTCGGTGCGGGCCTGCTGCTGTGCGGCGCCCGCGTCGGCGAGTCGACGTGCGTGCTCGGCCTCGGCGGCTGCGGCGCGCTCGCGCTGCTCCCGTTCGAGTGTGCCGATCCGGTGGTCCGACCGGGCCTCGGCGTCGGCGAGGGCGGTACGGCTCGAGGACTGGTTCCGCCGCAGGACGATCACCAGGACGACCACGACGACCGCGAGCCCCCCGGCGACCAACCACGGTACGAGATCGCTGGTCATGGCATCACCTCACCACAGGGACGGCGGAGTCGGCTGTGGGGCCGCGGCGCGTCCCGAGGACCGGACCGGGATGTGCCCTCCGGCACACGGAGCGCCGGTGAGCCGGGGCGGACGGGTCCCGCTCGGTACCGTGTCCGGATGCACGGGGGAGAGCGCAGCAGCGCGCAGCAGATCGTCATCGGGACCGGAGCGGGTGTCGGCTCCGCCGTCGTCGGCCTGCTGCCGTGGATCGTCACCGGCATGCGACTGCCGCTGCAGAACACCTGGGCGACGCCGACCACCGACCCGTCGGACATGCCGATCGCCCTGCTGCCCTTCAGCCAGTACGCGGTGACGACGATCGCCGCCGTGCTGCTCGTCGGCGGCGCCGTCACCGGCATCGTCGTCCGGGTGCTGCGCGGGCGCGGGGTCCTCGGCCGGAGCGGGTCGCTCGCCGCGCTCGGCGGGCTCGTCGGGCTGCAGGTCGTCGCCGTCGTCGAGACCGCGGTCGTCACGGGAGCCGGGATGCGCATGGACGGGACGCCCGGCACGGGTGGGGAGATCAGCGCGTCGCAGCTGTACGTCGTGGCGCTCACCGTCGGGTCGCTCGTCTGCGTCGCGGTCGCGGCGGTGACGGCCGCGCTGGTCGCCCGGGCCGCGCCGGCCGGCGCACTCGTCGCACTCGCGCTCGCCGCCGTCGCGCTCGGCGTCTGGGCCGATGCACTCGTGGTGCCGCCCGTCGAGGCCGTCGGTGCGGGCGCGGCCCCGGTGCTCGCGGTGCTGCGGTGGCTCCCTGCCGTGGCGGTCGGGGCGGCGATCGCGTGGACCGGGCTCCTGACGATCGGGCAGGGGATCGGCGCGGTGGTCGCACTCGGGATCCTGTGGACGGGGGCGGCCCTCGTCACCGCCGTGTCCTACGCATTCGGCTCTCGCGTCCTCCTTCCCTACCCGGTCGAGATGGTCTCGGCGGGCGCGACCGTCTTCGTCGTGGCGATGGGACCGGCCGGCGCGACCCTGCTTCCGGTGGTGGTCGCGGTCGTCATCGGCGTGGTCGGCGCGGTCGCCGTGCGCTGGTGGACGCAGCGCCACCGTCGACCGGCCGCCGTCTGACCGCCCCGCACGTCCGGCCCGTCGGACTCAGCGCGGCCAGGTCGCGACGACCGCCACCAGGTTGAACAGCACGTGCGCGACGATCGCCCCGCCGACCCGGTTCGTCATCGCGACCAGGGTGCCGGTCAGCACGCCGAGCACGAACGTCGTCAGGAACACCTGGAACCCGCCGAGCGTCGTCGTCGCCGACCCGAGGAACAGGTGCGCCAGTGCGAACAGGAACGCCGTCAGGAGCACCGCGAGCCACCGTGTGCGCGGCGTCAGCTCGGTGGCGAGCAGGCGCTGGAACAACCCGCGGAAGAACGTCTCCTCGAGCACGGGGCTGACCAGCACGATGCCGATCGCCGACACGAGCAGCAGGCCGACGTCCGGGGTGCCGAGTGACGGCGGGGGGACGAGCCCGGTCGTGCCGGTGAACGCCAGCGCGAGCACCGCGTCGAACACCCGGGTCAGGATGACGATCCCGAGCGCGAACACCAGGTCGCCGAGTTCGACGCCGAACCGGCCGAACAGGTCGCGCCCCGTCCGCCGGACGACCCACACGATGCCGAACACGAGCGGTACCCACACCGCGACGTCGCCCACGAGCACCTGCAGCACCGGGCCCGGGACCGCACCGCGGAGCGTCAGCGTGCTCACGATCCGGGCGAGCACGACCGCCAGCGCCAGGGCGGCGAGCAGGGCGACGAGGTCGCGTTGGCGAGCGGTGGACGGCTCGGCGGGGGCCGCTTCCGGCTGGGTCGTCATGGGGCGAGCGTAGAGGACGGCCGTCACGGATCGGGAACAACTCCCGAGCGTGACTCATCCGTGTGGCACTATTTGAATGCCGTCTGCTGGGACAACCTCCGCAGACCTGTGTCGGGACCACAGGAACGGCGAGGATCGGGGAAGGCGGGCCGCGTGGAACTGCGCGACTACATCACTGTGCTCCGGAAGGGGTGGGTGCTCATCGTGGTGCTCGCCCTGGTGGGCGTCGCGGCTGCCGCAGGGTTCTCCCTGCTGAAGAAGCCCGTGTACTCCGCCTCGGCACAGGTGTTCGTGTCCACCGAGACGTCCGGGAGCGCGAGCGACCTGGCGCAGGGCAACACGTTCACGCAGCAGCGGGTCCTGACGTACTCGAACCTCGTGCAGACGCCGATCGTGCTCCTGCCCGTGATCTCGTCGCTGAAGCTCGACATGAACGCCGACCAGCTCGCGACGATGGTGTCCGCGACCGCGCCGACGAGCACGACCCTCATCACGATCACCGTGAACGGCACGAACGCCGTGCAGGCCACCGAGATCGCGAACGCGACCTCGCAGAGCCTGACGAACGTCGTGCAGAACATCGAGGCGACGGACGCGAACGGCACGAGCACGGTCAAGCTCACCCGCGTCAAGCAGGCCGACGTGCCGCAGACGCCGGTCAGCCCGAACGTCCCCGTCAACATCGCCCTCGGGCTCCTGGTCGGCCTAGCGCTCGGCGTCGGCATCGCGGTCCTCCGCGAGACGCTCGACAACCGCGTGCGCACCGAGACGGACGTCGAGAAGATCAGCGACAAGCCCGTGGTCGGCGGCATCGCCTACGACAGCAAGGCGTCGGAGCGACCGCTCATCGTGCAGGTCGAACCGCGGAGCCCGCGTGCCGAGTCCTTCCGCACGCTCCGCACGAACCTGCAGTTCCTCGACATCGGCACCGGCTCCCGCACCTTCGTGATGACGTCGTCGATGCAGTCCGAGGGCAAGAGCACCACGGTCGCGAACCTCGCGATCGCGCTCGACAGCGCCGGCTTCAAGGTGATCCTCATCGACGCCGACCTCCGTCGCCCGCGCGTGAGCGAGTACATGGACGTCGACGGCTCCGCCGGTCTGACCGACGTGCTCATCGGCCGTGCCGGCCTGGAGGACGTGGCGCACCCGTGGGGCCGCGGCAACCTCGTGGTCCTGCCCGCCGGGCAGATCCCGCCGAACCCGTCCGAGCTCCTCGGCTCGAAGGCGATGCAGGACCTGATCGGCACGCTCGAGGAGCAGTTCGACTACGTGCTGTTCGACGCACCGCCCCTGCTGCCCGTCACCGACGCGGCGATCCTGTCGAAGAAGGCGTCCGGCGCCATCCTCGCGGTCGCTTCGGGCAAGACACACAAGGGCCAGCTCGCCGCCGCGGTCAGTTCGCTCGAGAACGTCGGTGCCCCCATCGCGGGCTTCGTCATCACGATGATGCCGCTCAAGGGCCCGGGCGCCTACGGCTACGGCCGCTACGGGTACGGCTACGGGTACGGCCTCGACGAGGAGCAGCCGACGCAGCGTCCGTCCCAGCCGTCGGGTAAGTCCCAGGGCAAGCTCGGCGTCCTGCGTCGCGCGAACCGGTGACGGCGGTCGGGGGATGAGTCAGCGCCGGGGGGCACGGGGTCTCGGCACCTCCTTGTCGCGGTCGACACTGGTCGGTCTCGCCGCGGTCGTCGTCGTGCTCGTCGTGATCGACGTCGTGCTGGTCGCGTTGGCGCTCGCGCACACGGCACCGCAGGCCGAGGGCGAGCCGCGTCCGGCGCCCACCTTCGGAACGACGCAGTCCGGCACGCCGACACCGCGCCCGTCCGCATCGGCGACCGCCGGTGCGGGCTCCGCCAGCCACCTGCTGTCCGCAGTCGACGGACGGGAGGCATGGCGCGCCTCCAGTACGTCGTGTGACGTCTCGCAGGTGGTGCTGGAGCGCACCACCGACGCTGGCGGGGACTGGCAGTCCGTCGACCTGGGTGGTGACGTCCGCACCATCGACGCGCTGCGCGCGACCTCCGACGGCGTGTCCGTGCTCGTCGGGGTCGGTGACGAGTGCGCGACCGAGGTCCGCACCAGCACCGACGACGGTGCCACGTGGACGCCGGGGGAGCCCGGCGCTGCCGGAGCCGGCATCACCGAGCAGGGCCTCGTGCTCGGCGACGCCCTCGTGCCGTCGCCGTGCGAGGACCCGTCGGACGCGTTCCGTGGCACCACCACGACGCTCGTGGCCTGCACGGACAAGGTGGACTGGCGTTCCGGCACGGGCGCGTGGGTGGACGTGCCCGTCGACGAGGTCCGTGCGATCGCGGTGGACGGCGGCGAGTACACGCTCGCCCGCATCGGCACGGCGACGTGCGACGGCGTGCAGATCGAGACCATGCCGGCGTCCGGCGTGACGGCCTCGACGGAGACGACCCCGATCGGCTGCAACGACGTGCCGACGGACGTGCCGATCGCGCTCGACCGCTCGGGTCAGGACGTGTGGATGTGGGCCGGGGACCGGGTCGACGTGTCGTCGGACGGCGGGGCGACGTGGAGCGGGTCCCGGTCGTGACGGCCGAGGCGGTCCGCAAGCCGGTGGCGACCAGCAGCACACAGGAGTGGAGCCGCACGTACTCACGGCGCGTCCTCGTCACCGATCTGCTCGTCTTGGTCTGGGTCGTCTTCGGAGTGCAGATCGCGTGGCTCGGGCTGAGCTCGAAGCTGCAGACGAACACCGCGGACCTCCGGCTCAGCTACTTCGCGATCTCGGTCGTCGTCATCGCCGTCTGGATGATCGGCCTGGCTGTGTACGACACCCGTGGTTCGCGCGTCATCGGCGTCGGCAGCACCGAGTACCGCCTGGTTGCCGACTCGAGCGTCCGCGTCTTCGGTTTGATCGCCATCGCCGCATACCTGCTCCGCGTCGACCTTGCCCGCGGCTACGTCCTCATTGCGTTCCCCCTGGGCATCCTCGTGCTGCTGCTCTCGCGCTGGATCTGGCGGCAGTGGCTCGTCGCCGAGCGGAAGCACGGCGGCTACTCCGCCAAGGTGCTCCTGGTCGGCTCGACCCCGAGCGTGCTGCACATCGCGCGCGAGCTCGCCCGGTCGCCCGAGGCCGGCTACCGCGTGGTCGGCGCCGCCGTGGCGGACGGCAGTCGCGGACTCCTGCCGGGGTCGACCGTCGAGAGCCACGGCGGTCTCGACGACGTCGCCGCAGCGCTCGTCGCCACCGGTGCGGACACCGTCGTGATCACCAGTTCCGACGACCTGCCCCCGGAGCGCGTCCGTCAGCTCAGCTGGTCGCTCGAGCCCGGACGGCAGCACCTGGTCGTCGCGCCGAGCTTGACCGACATCGGTGGCCCGCGCATCCACACCCGACCGGTGCAGGGCCTGCCGCTCATCCACGTGGAGACGCCGACGTACTCGGGGCGGAAGCTCTACACGAAGCGGGCGTTCGACCTGGTCGGCTCAGCGGCGCTCATCATCGTCCTGTCCCCGGTCCTGCTCGTGCTCGCCCTGCTGGTCAAGCTGACGTCGGCCGGGCCGGTGTTCTTCATGCAGGAGCGCGTAGGGCTGAACGGGTCGACGTTCCACATGATCAAGTTCCGCTCGATGGTCGTCGATGCCGAGCAGCGGCTCCAGGAGCTCAGCATCCTCGATCGTGCTGAGGGTAACGCGGTGCTCTTCAAGATGAAGAACGATCCACGGATCACTCGGATCGGGGCGTTCATGCGGCGGTACAGCCTGGACGAGGTGCCGCAATTGTTCAACGTCTTGCACGGGAAGATGTCGCTCGTCGGACCCCGCCCACCCCTCGCCCGCGAAGTCGAGCGTTACGACGCGCATGTGCACCGGCGATTCCTGGTGAAGCCGGGGATGACGGGATTGTGGCAGGTCAGCGGCAGATCGGACCTTTCGTGGGAGGACTCGGTGCGCCTGGACCTTTACTACGTGGAGAACTGGTCGACAGTCGGCGATCTCCTAATCATGTGGAAAACCTGCCGTGCGGTCGTCAACCCAGAAGGGGCCTACTGATGCAAGCTAGCGCACGCAAGCAAGCGCACTCTGTCGCAATAATCGGAACACGCGGTTACCCTAATTACTACGGCGGTTTCGAAACAGCGGTGCGGTTTCTGGCGCCTGCTTTGGCTGAAGACGGGTGGACCGTCACGGTGTACGGCCGCAGAGGCGGGTCGGACCTCACCCGCGGAGTCGGAGACCCACGGATACGAGTCGTGGAGACCTGGGGGATTGACAGTAAAGCGCTCAGCACGCTCACCTACGGTCTGAGTGCAGCGGTTCATGCATTCTTTGCCAAGCCTGATGTCGCGATTGTGATGAATGTTGCGAACGGGTTTTGGTTGCCGCTTCTTCGGTTCCGTGGGATACCAACACTGCTAAACGTAGATGGTCTCGAGTGGACGCGTGACAAATGGGGGCGAAGTGCGAAAGCTGTGTTTAGAGCGGGCGCTAGGATGTCCGCTAAGTGGGCAACGCGACTGATTGCCGATTCGAAGCACATTGCGTCGTTCTGGAAGACAAACTTCGCCAGGGACTCGATGTTCATTCCGTACGGCGCAATGGAGCGCCCCGCGTTGCCCTTGCCGGACGGCCTCGAGCATCGACGGTACATCCTGCTCGTCGCGCGGTTTGTCGAAGAGAATACGATCTCGCCGTTCTTAGAAGCAGCTGAATCCCTCGCTGCTGACCACGACGTTGTTGTCGTGGGATCGTCGGGGTACGGATCCGAGCTGGACAGTAAAGTGGCAGCTCTGGCGGCGAGGTCGCCCCGAGTGACCTGGCTCGGTCACGTGGCAGATGATGACCGTCTCCACGCACTCTGGCAGCATTGCGGAGCATACTTCCACGGGCACAGCGTCGGCGGTACTAACCCCGCGCTAGTGCAGGCAATGCTTCTAGGCGCCCCGACCGTTGCTCGCGACACCGTTTACAACCGCGAAGTACTTGGTGAGACACTATTTGGATTCGTTAAGCCCGAAGCGGCGTCCATCCGAGTGGGAATAGCGGAGATCCTTCGGGATAGGGAGAAGCAAGAGGCCGAAGCAGTTCGAGCGCAAGCCCGAGCGCGGGTCGACTACTCATGGGCAGGCGTCGCCGCGTCCTATTCAAGGGCCGCCCTCGATTTGCTGGAAAGCAGTAGGCAAAGGTGAAGGCCCTGAGCGGAACGATCGAGGATGACGCCGCCCCCCGGGTCCTGATGAGCCCCGGCCCCGGGGACGCGATGCCGAATCCATACAACCGCCTGCTTGTCGAGAGCATCTCCTCTGGCGCAAGTGTCAGACCGTTCACCTGGCGAAGCGCATTGTTCGCTCGCTACGACGTGCTTCACCTACACTGGCCCGAGGCGCTCATCTTCTCGACGAGCAGGCTTCGCGCCAATCTGAAAATCTCCCTACTACGTCTTCTCATGATAAGACTGAGATTGAGCAGCTCAGTTGTGGTGTGGACGGTGCACAACGAATTGCCACACGAAGAGGTGCCCCACCGAGCGGCGCGAGCGCTTGATGCCATGACTTCGGCGACTAGCGCGCGCATCCATCTCAATCGAACCAGTGCGGTGTCGGACGCGTTCATCTCGCGGAAGGGCCGAGACGTTGTGATCCCACACGGAACCTACCCGGGTGGTGATCCGGGGATGGTGGCACCGCAGGAGGGTGCCCTTCTCTTCTTTGGGTCAATCCGGCCGTATAAGGGCATCGATCGGCTCTTAGCCGCGTTCCGAGATGTTCATGCTGTGGCCCGGCTGCGGGTGATCGGCCAAGCCTCGGACCGCGTCTTGGCGGACCGACTCAAAAATCTGGCTTCAGCAGATGAACGGGTGTCACTCTCCTTCCGTTACTTCGACGACTGCGACCTAGACGAGGAGATCGCCCATGCAGCGGGAGTGGTTCTCCCTTACTCAGCCATGACGAATTCTGGCGTCGCGCTGCTCGCACTTTCCCGGGACAGACCGATCCTCGCACCGGCGGTCCCAGCCATCCTTGAACTTCAGGAGGAGGTCGGCGCGGACTGGGTAAGCACGTTCGAGGGTGCGGTGAGCGGTAACGATCTAGAGGAGTTTCTCGTAACCTTGCGAAGTCCCCGCGCCGCCTCGCCCGATCTTCAGGGGCGAGACTGGGAAGCGATCGCTGCTCTGCACCTGAGGCTTTACCACGAGCTCATCCGTGATGCTGCATGAACGCGTCAACTCGCTTGCTACTGGTTTCATCAGCCGCGTGTGTGGCGATACTCGCGTTGCTGCTTCTGGCCCTCCCCGTAGGCACCGCCACGATTGTGTTTTTCGTTTGTGTGTTTTTAGTCTTTTGTGTCCGCTTTGCGGTCGTTGCCTGGCTTGGCTATGTCGCGAGCTTCTGTATGAGCGGCCTTGGGTTACAGATCGGTGGAGTCTACTTCCAGCCAGAGATGATTTGTCTGCCCCTACTCCTTCTCGCGGTGCGTGGAACGGTGCGGGATGACTATGCGCGCAGTGACAAGAGACATTACCTTCTCCTCTGGACCGGGGTTGTCCTCTGGCTTGGCGCGAATCTCGCTGCTTCCCTACTCACTGCTCCGCAGCCCGTCAAGAGCCTACGGATCATTGCGCTCGTATCCTGCAGCGTCCTGGCCTTCGCGCTCCTGCAGCGCCTGAAGCCCGGTATTGCTGTCCGGTACCTCGTTGGTGCAGCAACTTTGATCACGGTGTACGGCGTCGTGATCTTGTCCGCGTGGGCCGTCGCACAGGCTTCAGGACGAACGAATGTCCTCGTTGTGCTCAACTACGGAGAAACGGTCTATCGGACGAAAGGACTGATGATCGAGCCCAATCTCCTCGGCAGCCTGCTCGCGTTGACTATGTGCGCCTTGTTCTTCCTGCGAGAACACGTCCATCGGTTCGTACTCGCGAGTTCGATGGCCGTCATGGGTGCTACGGCTTTCTTGTCATTCACCCGAGCGGCGTGGGTTGGCATGGTGGTGCTCCTGGCCGTCTGGGCGTTCACCGGGCACCGGGCGGTCTTGAAAACCGCTGGGATAGTGATCGCGAGTGTGTTTTCGCTCGGGATTATAGGCACCGTGTTTACGAAGGCCGGGCAAATTCTCGGAGCAACGTTCTCCGATCGGGTGGGCGGTCTCCTCGACTTCGATTCAGGCACAGGAGCCTATCGCGCGCGGATCTGGGAGGTTGCTTTATCTGACTATGTCCATTCGCCGCACTTCTTGCTAGGTTTAGGGACAAATTCGTTCTCGCAGCGGCATGCCGCTCAAGACAGCTCCTCGGGGGAAGCTTACCTAGGCAATTTCTGGATTGCACTGCTGCACGATTCTGGCCTAATTGGGGCTGTCGGGTTCCTGCTCATCGCACTCGCTATTGTGCTGCGGTCCCGTTCGGTGAAGGCAGTGCCTCTTTACTTCACGCTGGTGGTGACGGCGTTCGCAACTAACCCGATGTGGTTCGCGTTCCCCTGGGTCTGCCTAGCTCTCATGTTGTCCGTCGGCAGGTTGCCGATTGAAAGGTCCGACGACGGCGAGAGGAGACACGGCATTGCGGTTGCTGTTTGATGGATTCTGGCTCCCTTCTGGCCCGCCCTCGGGCAAAGCGGTGATATCCGGCCTCCTCGAGGCGTGGTCCGAGTATTTCCCGAACGATGAGTTGCATGTAGTGGTCAAAGACCGTTCGGCTATAGATCTGCCGAAGGTGACGGTTCACGAGGCGCGCTGGCCTCTGCATCCGCTCAACAACTTGTTCGGGCTCAAAGAACTTGCTCGCAACGTCGGAGCAGAGGTGGTCTTCTCGCAAAACTTCTGGGCTCGCGCGAAGGTCCCCTCCTTCACCTTCGTACATGATGTGCTGTTTCTGTCCAACCCGGAATGGTTCTCCTGGAAGGAGCGCTTGTACTTCTCCCTAATACCATTCGGTATGCAGCGTGCGGCAGGGGTCTTCACCTCTTCGGCGACGGAGAAACGACGCATGCTGGATCGAGTACGAGGAGTGCGATTCGTAGAATCCGTGGGACTCGCATCCGCGCCGGCCCTGTCGAAGGCCGAAGCGGTAGCGCCTCGGGGGATAACGCCAGGGAACTTCCTAATCTGTGTAGGCAGGCTCAACGAGAGGAAGAACTTGCGAAGAGTGATTGCGGGTTTCCTGCGGATGCGGAATGAGCATACGGCGGCGCCGTCTCTGTTCGTGGTTGGGCCAGCGGATGGACTCAAAGCCAACGATTTCATGGCCGATAGCGACGCCGTGCGGTTCCTCGGCCCGGTGTCAGACGGTGAACTCCGCTGGTTGTATGAGAATGCCAGGGGGCTTATCTTCGGCTCTCTCGACGAGGGGTTCGGCTTACCCCCGGTCGAAGCGTTGTCTTTCGGTTGTCCCGTTGCTGTAAGTGACATTCCGGTGATGCACGAGGTAGTTGGCTCTGCGGCAACGTACTTCGATCCCCGGGACATTGGCAGCATCGCAGCGTCCATCTCTGTGTTGGCCGATTCATCCCGGGAGGTGCCAGGACGCGCCCTCGGATGGGATTCAGTGGTCAAGCGCGTGCGGGGAGTAATTTGTGAGAAAATTTGAAAGTATTCTTCGGGCTCAGTACAACGCTCGCCGCGGACATTCGCTGCCAGAGGAGGTAAACCTTTCGTATCTCAGCCGGCTCGCTGGAGCGAAAGCGGTCGATGCGGTACGCGGCTTGCTTACTCGACGAGTGAAGCGGTCGCGAGGACCGCTCTTCCGAGGTGCTGGAGTACGTGTGTTCGCCCCTGACCAATTAGTCGTCGGGACGGACGTGGTTCTAAATCGTGGCGTCATGATCGACGCCTCTGGCGTACAAGGTGTTCGATTCGGAGATCGGGTGACGATAGGCGAGAATGCTCGCGTTCTGTCGACGGGAGTGATTCGAGAACCGGGTGTGGGCATTCGCATCGGGGATGACACCGCTATTGGGATGGACAATATCCTCTGGGGCCAGGGCGGGATCGTGATAGGTCCGTCCTGCCTTTTGGGTCCGAGGGTCATGATCTTTAGCGAGAACCACTCGACCGACCGGACTGACAGACTGATACGAGATCAGGGGACTGTCCGTGCACCGGTTCATGTTGGAAGGGACACTTGGATCGGTGCAGGCGCCGTTGTCCTTGCTGGAGTCACCATTGGCGAGGGGTCCGTCGTTGCGGCAGGAGCTGTCGTCACCCGGGACGTGCCACCCCTGTCGGTAGTGGCAGGAGTGCCTGCACGCGTCATCGCCGAACGGGGTTCCCGATGAGGATCCTCGTCGTCACAGATTCTCCAGAAGTCTGGGGCGCGGAACGCAGTCTTGCGGATCTCGCAGAAGCAGGACCGGATGAGGGAATCCACTACACCGTGCTTGCTCCAGGGAAGTCCCCCGTGCACGCTTTCCTCGCAGAACGTGGGATCGCGACGTTGCCGATCAATTTGCCCATTCATCCCGCACTCCGGCGCGGGGGGCTTCAGCACGCTGGCTTTTTAGACCTCGTTGCTGAGGGCTTCGCGACGGTGAGGTCTGCGGTGGCGTTGGCGCGCGTTGCGCGACGCTTCGATGGAGTCCTGTCGTTCTCTTTATGGCGAAATGCCGATGTGCTCATTGGTGCTCGGTTGAGCCGCGTCCAGGCCTGGGTTGATCTTCACGAGACCTTCACGGGACGATTGGGTAAGTTGGTGAACGGCGCACTGTTGTCCAAATTCGACGCGGTGGTGGCACCGTCACGGTGGATGCTCAAGCAAACGGGCGTGGATTTGGAGAAAGGCTATGTCGTGCCGCGGATGATAGACGTTGCGGCAGAGGGGGCCTGTGCAGGGTCGGCCGATCGAACTAAGCGTTCCTTCACCGCGGGAGTGTTCGGGCAGCTGCAGCCCCATAAGGGGCATTCTTTGGTCATCGAAGCGGCTTTAAGGGCCGCAAAGAAGCAGCCCGTCACGGTGTTGTTCGTGGGATCTGGAGGGGATCCGTCAACACGAAGCGCAGTCGAGCGCGCCGTCGCGGAGCATCCCGAGATATTTCATCTCCGCGGTGCGCAGGGGACTGAAGTCCTCGGCCTCATGGAAGGTTGTCGGGCCGTTATCAACGCTTCGGAGCATGAGGCCTTCGGGCGTACAATGATTGAAGCGGCTTTGAGCGGTGCTGACCCTATTGCTGTTGGGGAAGGCGGGCCAGCCGAAATTGTCTCTTCATTAGGATTCGGCTCGGCGATCGATCGGAGTGTCGAAGCCCTCGAGGCGCTGCTGGTCGAGATTGCGCGGTGCGGGGAGCCGCTGGCGTCCGTTGCAGACCGCCAAAACATATTACAGGAAACGTTTGGGCGGCGCACGGTCGGGAAAGCCTATAGCGAGGTCTTCAAGAGCGGTAGGATCAAATGACCCTCGCGACTTCCGCGGTCAGGGGTGCGGCGGCGACATACGGCGCTCAGGCTGTCAAGGCGATCACTCAAGTCGCATCAGTGATTGTTCTGGCTCGATTGCTCAGTCCTTCAGAATACGGCGTAGTCACGATGGTTCTTGCGATCGTCGGCGTAGCGACGGTGTTTGGGGACATGGGCCTGTCGATGGCCGCGATGCAGTCCCAGAACCTATCTCAGCAACAGCGAAGCAATCTTCTGTGGATCAACGCCGCGCTCGGGTGTGTTCTGGGGGCCATCATCGCGGTTTCGGCTCCGCTCGTTGCAGCGTTCTACGGGAAGCCAGAGCTCCGCCAGGTCGCTGAAAGTCTAGCTGTCGTGTTCGTCCTGTACGCACTGATCCCTCAGTTCCGCGCGGAGATGGCGTCCCGCTTCTCGTTCAAATGGCTTGCGGTGTCGGATGCATCTGCCCAGGCAGTCGCCTTCCTCGTAGCGGTTGTGCTCGCTGCAAACGGTCTTGGCTACTGGGCCCTGGTCTGGAACCAAATTGTCGCGGCCGTAGTCACTCTCGCCCTGATTGTCATCGGCGCGAGATGGAAGCCGAACCTGCCGCGCAGTGCGCCTGGCATGAAGCCTTTGCTGAGGTACGGCGTTGACACGTTGGGAGTTCAGCTGTTGACCTACGTCAGCAGCAACCTAGATAATATCTTGATCGGGAAGGTGTTTGGCAGCGGAACCCTCGGGCTATATTCCCGTGCCAGTCAACTTTTCCGACTTCCCCTGCAGCAAATTGCTACACCGCTGACCCCTGTGGCGATACCAGTAATGTCTCGCCTGCAATCGGAACCAGCTCGTTTCGAGGAGTACTCGCGGAGAGCTCAACTCGTGTTGGCTTACGGATTGGGGGCCGTTCTGTTTATGCTGATTGCGGCGGCTGAGCCCTTCGTGAGCGTTGCGCTTGGAAAGCAGTGGGCCGGCGCGGCGCAGATCCTGCAGATTCTTGCGCTCGGCGGAGTCTTTCAAGTGTTCGGATACGTCTACTACTGGGTGTTCCTCGCGCTCGGTCAGACGCGCCTGCAACTGAAGTGGAGTCTGATTGGGCGGATCGCGATGATGCTGATGATGCTAGCCAGTTTGCCGTTGGGCGTCGTCGGCATCGCAACAGCGGTCGCCGCGGGACAGGTACTTCTGTGGGTGTTGAACACGTTCTGCGCGCTTCCACGTACCGCTGTGCGGCCGTTCCCTCTAGTCGTCGCAGCTCTCCGGCCGGGTCTGATATTCGGAACGTTCGCGGCTTGTTCGCTCGTGCTGCAGGCGATGTTCCCGCCGACAGGACCGGTGGTGGCCCTTTGGCTCAACGTGATGGGCGCTGCCTTCGCGCTCTTGTTGGCGTGGCTCTGCTCACGACACGTGCGTGATGACCTCCGTGCAATCGCGCAGACGGTTGCTCGGCTCCGAAAGTGATGGCAGGTGCCAGTGAAATGTGGTCGGGGCAGCGTGACCTTGGCGGGCGTGCCGCATCAATTTGAAATTGATCGGGAAGCTGGCGAGGGGCACAAATATCATGGGTGCCGGCGAAACGCTGTCTCGACCGTGACTTCGGCGGGCTATCAATTCCGAAACGCCCTTCAAGCCGTCTTGGCTCAGGTCGACCTCACGGACCTCGGGATCGGTAGGGCTCCGAAGGCGTTCGGCCTCAAGGTTGACCGTCCGTACTCGGGATGGGTGAGCGAGGTGGACCCGCATGTCGAGCGACTCGAGTACCAGCGCGGCCCTGGGTCGAGTCCGTCAAGCTGCGCGAGCAGGGAGTCGACTGCGCCGCTGGGTAGTGACGAAGGGGGCATCACCTGCGGGCACCGAGGCCTGGTCGGCTCGGCCGTACAGCGGAAGTTCGAAGTCAAGGGCTTCTCCGATCTTATTGGGCGGACCTCCTCGGAACTGGACCTAAAATCGCAGTCCGCGCCGCGCTCTACCCGTACCAACATCCCTGTGGCCGGGCCATCAGGGTCCTTGATGAGGTGGAAGACCGCCTCCGCCATGTCGTCCACGTGCAGGAACTCGCGTCGCGGTGACTCCGTGCCTCAGTTCTGGACCCGATCGACGCCCTGCTGCACCACCTCGTCGTTCCGACTATGAGCGCCGGCAGGACGTGCGACCCCTTCGGGCAGACGTTGTGGCACGGGTCGGTCACGTTGGACGGCCGCGCAGAGCTCCACGGCAGCCCTGGCTGACGGCGGACCGCCTGCACCTGCAGGACCCCGATGATCGCGATCGCGTCATAAACATGCTTCAGGTACCCGGTCAGTAGCGAGTGCTCGTGGGCCGGCAGCTCGGCCCGCTTCGGGTAACTGCAGGTCGCCGAGGCCATAGCGAAGGTGGTATCACGCGCACGCTCGATCCGGAAGTGACCTCGGTCGTACATGAGGGACCGTAGGATTACCCTCATGTCCGACCAGCCCGAGTCGGGACGAGCCGCAGCACCCCGGGGGTCCAGGGCCCGCGTCGACCTGTGGATCGTCCTGGCCGTCGTCCTCCTGCTGATCCTCGCCGTCGTCTGGGTCGGTGCTCGCGCCGCGCTCGCAAAGGGGCACCTCGAACGTGCCGTCACCGACGTCGGCACCCTTCGGTCCCAGCTCGGTGATGGGGACACGACGGCGGCGCAGCAAACTGCGAAGCAGCTTGAGAACGAAGCGTCCTCGGCTCGGTCGCTCACGGGGGACCCGGTGTGGGGCGCTGCGCAGTACGTCCCGTTCTTCGGGACGAACCTGCGGGCGGTGCGTGAGGTCTCCGTCGTGGTCGACGACATCGCGACGGGCGCCGTCAGTCCGGTGGCGAGTGTGTTCGGTGGACTCGGTACGGACTCCTTCGCGCCGAAGGACGGCAAGGTCGACCTCAGCCCGCTGGTGAAGGCGCAGCCTGCCGTCGCGCGGGCCGCCGCGACGCTGACGAAGGCTGGCCGCGATGCGGACGCGATCGAGACGAGTGACACGCTCTCGCCCGTCACCACGGCGGTGAACCAGTTGCGGAACGCAGTGCGCTCCGCGTCGGATCAGGTGGACACCGCGAACCGCGTTGTCCAGCTGGCACCGGCGATGCTCGGCAGTGACGGTGAGCGGAACTACGTGCTGCTCTTCCAGAACAACGCCGAGTTGCGGGCCGGCGGCGGCATCCCCGGCGCAGTGGCGTTGCTGAAGGTGCAAGACGGTTCGATCTCGCTCGGCGACCAGGCTGCCGGCTCGTCCTTCGGCCCCTACCCGAAGTCGGTCCTGCCGCTCGAGCCGGGTACCAGGACGCTGTACGGCGAGATCACCGGCCGATACATGCAGGACGTCACGCTGACGCCCCGGTTCGACGTGTCAGCGGAGCTCGCGCGCGAGATGTGGAAGCAGAAGTTCGGGCAGCAGGTCGACGGTGTCCTCGCGATCGACCCGGTGACGCTGAGCTACATCCTCCGTGCCACGGGCCCGGTGCAGCTGCCGACCGGGGACACGTTGACGTCCGGCAATGCGGTGCAGCTGCTCCTCAGCGACGTCTACGCCAAGTACCCGGACCCGGCGGTGCAGGACCTGTTCTTCGCCTCGGCGGCGAGTGCGGTGTTCGACAAGGTCTCGAGCGGCTCGTTCGATGCGAAGGAGTTCATCGGCGCGCTGACTCAGGGGACGCAGGAAGGGCGCCTGCGGTTGTGGAGCGCGAGCGCGAGCGAGCAGCAGCAGATCGCGGGTACGCGGCTCGCTGGCGAGCTCCCGCAGGTCACCGAACAGACCCGTCAGCTCGGCGTGTACCTGAACGACGGCACCGCGTCGAAGATGGACTACTACCTGCAGAAGACGGTGTCGGTCGGCTCCTCCGTTTGTCGGTCCGACGGCCGCCCGACGTCGGCGGTCGAGATCACGATCACGAACACGGCACCCGCCGACGCGGCGACGAGCCTGCCGCGGTACGTCACCGGGGGCGGGGCTTTCGGCACCGATCCCGGCAAGATCAAGACGCTCATCGCGGTGTACGCCCCGACGAACGCCATCTACCTCGGGTCCTCGCAGGACGGCGAGCAGGTCCCGGTGCAGACCGTCATGGACGACGGGCACCCGGTCGTACAACTGCAGACGCTGCTGGCGCCCGGCGAGAGCACGACCTTCCGAGTCGCGTACCTCGGCGAGACGAAGTACGCGAAGGCGGCCGTTGACGTGCTGTCCACGCCGGGCGTGCAGCAGAGCAAGACGCTGCCGCTGCGCTTCGACTGTGCGGATCCGACAGCGGCCGGTTGAGCGCGAACGGTAGTCGATCGGGCGCTGCGCAGGCGCAAGGCTGGACGGTGATCCTCCGCTGAGCGCAACCACGATGGCCCCAGAGTGGGGGGCGTCCCGCGAACCTGTGGACCGGACCAGTTCGTGCGGTTGTCGTCCAGCCCGGGCGGGAGCTGCGTCCCGTTCGGTTCGTGCTGGCGGCTGATCAGGGGTTTATTTGCCGGGGACGCCCTGTGGTCGCGGTGGGCGAGCTGGAGGGAGTCGACCAGGCAGCCGCGCTCGCGTGTTAATTCTCGCGAAACATTCGACACAGGTGGCAACATCCTGAGGATTCCCGCTAGGTTGAGAGAACTTCGCCATCGCGTCCGTTTGCACCAAAGCGGCCCGTGGCCAGGGGAGTACCACGGGCTCTGGGTGTCAGGGTCTGCAGGATCAGATCTAGGGGAAACACTTCATGAAGAAGCTCATCGCCGCTGCCCTCATCGCGGGCGCAGCCTTCGTCGCGGTCCCGACCGCCGCCAACGCAGCCACCACCGGTTACGCACCGGAGTCGGCCGGTTCCGTCTCGGGCACCCTCGCCCCCGGTGGCACCGCGGTCGCGTCCTTCTCGGACAACGTCTTCGCTCCGAACGAGACCGTTCGCGTCCAGGTCACCGGTGCCGGTGCCGTCACGCTCGGCGCGCTGCCGATCACCACGGTGTCGAAGGACTACACCTCGACCGCGACCGGTTCGCTCGCCGTCCGCGTGACCTTCCCGGTCGGCGGCTCGGGCACCTACAACCTGACCGCGACCGGCGCCACCTCAGGCGTCACCGTCCCCGGGTACTTCACCATCGCCCCGGCTGCCGCCGGCGGCACCGGCACCACGGTCGGCTCGACCGGTGGCACCGGCACCCCCGGTGAGCTCGCCTTCACCGGTGGCACCATCTCCACCCTCGGCCTCTGGGCTGCCGGTGGCGCGCTCGTCCTCGGTGGCGGCCTGCTGGTCGTCCGCAAGTCGGTCCGTCGTCAGCGCGACGCCGCCTGAGCACAGCACTCCTGCAGAACGACCCTCGGCACCTCGGTGCCGGGGGTCGTTCTCGTCGTACGAGGGGGAAGGGGGACGTCAGGTCACGATCAACGCGATCGCGACGACGGCGACGACGGCGAGCGGCGCGGCGATCCACAACCACCACGGGAACATCGAGGGCGGACGGTACCGGCGGCGTTCGGGTCGGGCCATGCGCTGACCGTACGGCCACACGCCTGAGGGAGCCGGGCGAACGAGGAGCGAGTCCGCTCAGGACCGACGCACCCGCCCGAGCACCACGACCCCCACCAGCACGCCGAGCACCGCCCCCGAGGTGTTCGCCAGCACGTCGTCCACGGATGCGAACCGCGCCGGCAGGAACAGCGCCTGCACCGTCTCGATCGCGCAGCTCGCCACGAAGCCGCCGAGCATGCCGACCCACCACGCCCGCGCCCCGAAGAGCAGCAGCACGAAGAACCCGAACGGCACGAAGAAGAGCACGTTCGCGGTGAACTCGACCGCGTCGTACCCGAGCCACCCCGGCGCTCCGAGGCGCTGCCCGGCCGCGATGGCCCGCACCAGCGTCGGGTACGCGCCGCCGTCGACGGGCGACCCGGCCGTCGCCACCAGGACCACCACCAGGCCGTAGGCGGCCGCCAGCGTCCACGCCACCCGCCGAGTTCGTCCCGAAGCATGAGCCGCTCGTGCACGGGCGTGCCAGGCCGCATCCGCGAGCGCGCCGATGCCCACCCCGACGAGCCCCGCGAGCGCCACCGAGCGGAACCGGTCGCTCGGGTACGTCGCGGGCAGGGCCGCGCCCACCGCGAGCAGGAGCACGACGACACCGCTCGTGACGGCACGACGTCGGATCGCATCCGGACGGGAGGCACGGGACGCCCCCGCCAGCAGCACCGGCAGCAGGGCGGTCCCCACCGTCACCCCCATCGCCAGCACGAACCCGTCACCCAACGCGAGCGTGCCGTGCCCGAGCGCGCGCAGCGCGCCCACCCCGGCCACCACGCCGGACCGCAGCCGGTCCGCGAGGCCGGGCACCAGGAGCACCGCGACCACGAGCACGACCGCGACGGACAGCACGATCCGCACGATCGCGGTCCTGGTCGCGGTGGTCACGGGAATGGACGCTAGCGGGGCGCGCCTCCCGGCCGGGGGAGGGTGCCGGAGTGCGTGCAGGACGCGACGAACCAGTTCATCCACGAAACGAGTACCCCGTTCGTACCCCTGTACCCCGTTCTGAGGTCGCGTACCCCCGGGTTTACGGGGGTGTACCCCGATCCGTATGCACGGAAACCGTGAATCGACGGGCATCGGTGGCGCGGTCGGGGGACGCTCTCGTAGATTCGTCTCGTCAACAGCTGTACCCCGGATCGCGAAGGAGAGCGACATGAGCACCACGGTCACCACCGACACCCGCGAGGTCACCCTCGACACCGAGACGGTCGACGTCATCGCGATCCTCGAGGCAGAAGCCGAGCAGTCCGGCCGCGCAGCACGTGCCAAGACCACGTGGACGCAGGAGGACGACGGCGAGTGGATCGCCAACTACGGCGGCTACTTCGGCGGCAGCGTCGACAAGCGCGACGGCCGCTACGTCGCCTCCGACACCTTCGGCCTCGTGGTCGGCGACTTCGCCACCCTCGAGGAGGCCCAGGCCAAGCTCTCGGACCAGCTCCACGTGATGCTGCCGTCCGTCATCCGTCCGGTCGCGTAGTGCCCGACGACCATCCCGGCCGCACGGCCACCAGCACTGCCCGCACCACCAGCACCGCAGGCACCACCAGCACCGCCGAGTACCAGAGCAGCACGAGGAGCAACACCATGAGCAGCATCGTCACCAGCAGCCACAAGGCCGAGGTGACCGTGGACACGGCGACCATCGAGGTCATCACCGGCATCGCTGCCGGCGTCGTGTCCCCCGACGCACCGGCCCGGGCGCACGTCGTCTGGTCCGAGGCCGACACGGGGCTCTGGGCCGCCAACTACGGCGGCTACTACGGCGGCGTGATCGACCAGCAGGGCACGCACTTCTTCGTGTCCGACACCTACGGCTCGTACGTCGGTGACTTCCGCTCGCTGGACGAGGCACAGGACCGCCTCGCCGAGCGGCTGCACCAGTTGCTGCCGTCGGTGCGGCGCACGCTCGACTGACACCGCGACATCCACAGACGGGAGGCCCGGATCACCTCCGCCACACGGCGGACGTGATCCGGGCCTCCCGTTTCGTGCGTGGCCCCCCTCGGACCGGTACGGGCCCACCCCCAGAACGAGTGGTCCCCCCTACTGGGGACCGGAAGTGACCCCATGAGAACGCCCGTTCCTGTCAGGATCGAGGGGACGTCAGCGACCGTCCTTCTGCACGGACCGTCATGCAAGCGGCGTCGGCATCGTCTCGACCCGAAAGTGACTCATGCTGCCTGTGCACCAGGGCACCGCCGTGCCCGCGCGCTCTCGCGCGCGCCGCCGTCCCGGCATCCGTTCCGTCGCCATGCTCGGCGTCGCCCTGCTCGGCGCCGTCGGCGTGACGCAGGCCGTCGTGGCGGACCCGGCCGTCGCCGCGTCCGCGCTGTCCTGCGACCAGAACACGCTCTACGCGATCAACACGACGCAGAACCAGCTCGCGGCGATCGACGCGACGACCGGTGCGGTCACGAACATCGCGACGATGGACCCGGCGAACAACGCCCTCGCGGTCGCCCGCAACGGTGTCGCCGCCTACGCCGCGGTCAACGGCGGCAACACCATCACCGGGTACGACGCCGTCAACGGGGCGCGCACGGCCGACGTCACGAACGCCGACCCGGG
Source organism: Curtobacterium citri (assembly GCF_030362955.1). Taxonomy (NCBI): domain Bacteria; kingdom Bacillati; phylum Actinomycetota; class Actinomycetes; order Micrococcales; family Microbacteriaceae; genus Curtobacterium; species Curtobacterium citri. Next base: position 131,852 of record NZ_JAUCML010000009.1, on the reverse strand, counting down.
CGGCAACCGCCAGCTGCTCCGCGGTGCGATCAACCCGGCGACCGGCATCTACTACTACGCCAGCGGTGCGACCCCCGCGTACCTCGGCGCGTACGACACGAAGACCGGTACGAAGATCGGTCAGGTCGGCACCATCGACGGCCTGCTGGCCGGCAAGAACGGTGACATGGCGTTCAGCACCCGCGGGTTGCTCTTCGTCGTGACGGGCAACCAGATCCGCCGCGTCGAAACGGTCCCGGCGACCGCAGGCACGGCCGCGCTCAAGACCACCCTGGTGTCGACGCTGCCGATCGACGCCAACGCCGCCGGCAGCCCCGGCATCGCCTTCTCCGCCGACGGCTACCTCTTCGCGTCGGTGGGCTCGTCGGTCTACAAGGTCGACCCCGCGACCGGCAACCAGGTCGGGACGACGATCCCGATCGCGGGCGGCTACACGCCGAGCGACCTCGCCTCGTGCAACTACGCCAACACGCTCGCGGCGCAGTCGAGCGTCGACCACCGCTGGGCGTCGGGCGACCAGTTCGCCCTGAAGGCCGCCGCCGTCGACCCGAAGACCGGCGCGGTCGGGGAGGCCACCGAGGGCAACAGCACGATCACCGACGGCTCGGCCGACGGGGTCCAGCCCCAGCGGGCCGGTGCGATCCTGACGACCCCGAAGACGAAGTACACCGTCACCCAGACCGCCGCCGGCACGACCGACCTGGCGAACTACGCGACCACCTGGCGCGCCGAGAACGTCAACTCCGGCGCGGTCATCGCCCAGGGCGATGGCAACACGGCGAGCTTCGACTTCCCGAGCGCCACGAGCGCGGACGGCACCGACGTCGTCGTGACCTTCGCGAACAGCGTGCGGGCCACGCACGTCGCGACCGCCCCGGACACCGCCACGACCACCACGGGGACCGCCGTCACGAAGGGCGCCTCGGACGGCGTGCTCGCGAACGACAGCGGCACCGGCGTCAGCGTCGTCTCGAACACGCAGCCCGCGCACGGCACCGCGAGCGTCGCGGCCGACGGTTCGTACACGTACACCCCGGCCGCCGGGTTCTCCGGGACCGACTCGTTCACCTACACGGCGAAGGACTCCTCGGGGCAGACCTCGACGAGCACCGTCACCGTGACCGTGAAGCCGTCCGCGGCGGACGACACGGTGACCGCCCGCGCGGGCCAGACCGCCACGGCGGACGCAGCCACGGGCCTCCTGGCCAACGACGGCGGCAGCGACCTGACCATCACCGACCACACCGACCCGTCGCACGGCACCCTCGTGCTCGGCAAGGACGGCTCGTACTCGTACACGCCGGTGACCGGCTACTCCGGCCCCGACTCCTTCACCTACACGGCGCGGGACGGCAACGGGACGACCACGACCGCCACGGTCACCGTGACGGTCCTGCCCGCAGCGGGCGCGGACTCGATCACGGTCGACGCCGGCGGCCCCGCCACCGGCGCCGCACCGGGCCTGCTCGGCAACGACCAGGGCAGCGGCCTCGCCGTCACGGGGTCGACCCAGCCGTCGCACGGCACCGTCACCGTCGGGAAGGACGGCTCCTACACGTACACGCCGGCCGACGGGTACTCGGGCGGGGACTCGTTCGACTACACCGTCACCGACGCGAACGGGAAGAGCGACACCGTCACCGTGACCGTCCTCGTGCGGCCCGCGGCGGTCGACGACACGATCACCCTGCCCGCCGGCGGCACCGCCACGGCGACGACCCGCTCGGACGGCGTCCTCGGCAACGACCGCGGCACCGACCTGACGGTCCGGTCGAACAGCCAGCCCGACCACGGCACGCTGACGCTGAACCCCGACGGCACGTACACCTACGTGCCCGCCACCGGGTTCTCCGGCACCGACACCTTCACCTACCAGGCGACCGACGGCACCGGGACGGTCGTCAGCGGCACCGTCACCGTGGTGGTCGTGCCCACGGCGGCCGACGACCGCGCCGCCACCGGCGCGAACGCCCCCGTCGCGGTCGACGTCCTGCGCAACGACACCGGCTCGGGCCTGACCGCCGCGGTGGCGACCGCTCCGGCCCACGGCACCGTGGTGCGGAACGACGACGGCACGCTGGCGTACACCCCGGCCCGCGACTGGTCCGGCACGGACACCTTCACCTACACGGTGACCGACGGCGCCGGACGCACGTCGAAGCCGGCGACCGTCACGGTCGCGGTCTCGCCGCGCGCCCGTCCGGACACCACCTCGACGTCGGCCGGCACGCCGGTGACCGTCGCGGCGGCGGACCTGACGGCCAACGACTCCGGCACCGGGCTCGCCGTGACCGGCGTCAGCCGGGCGACGGACGGCTCGGTCGCGCTCGACGCGGACGGCAACGCCGTATTCACCCCCGCCGACGGCTTCTCGGGCAGCGGCACCTTCTGGTACGACGTCCGCGACGCGGCGGGCCGCACCGACTCCACCTGGGTGGTCGTCGTGGTCGGACCGCGGGCAGCCGACGACCGCGCGACCGTCCCGGCCTCGACGACGCTGACCGTGCCGGTCGAGCGGGGCGTGCTCGCGAACGACTCCGGCACCGGCCTGACCGCGGAGCTCGACGAGCCGCCGCTGCACGGCACGGTCGACCTGGCCGCCGACGGCTCGTACTCGTACACGCCGACCGCTGACTGGTCCGGCTCGGACCGCTTCACCTACACGGCGACGGACGCATCGGGCGCGAAGACCACCGGCCTCGTGACCATCACGGTCACGCCCCGCACGGAGGACGACCGGATCCGCACCGCGGCCGGTCAGCCCGTCACCGTCACCTCGGCGGACCTCACCGGGAACGACCACGGCACCGGGCTCACGGTCACCGCGGTCGCGAACCCGAGCGCCGGCACCGTCGTCCGGAACGCTGACGGCACCGTGACGTACACCCCGGCGCCCGGCACCTCGGGCCGCGCGACGTTCGACTACCAGGTCACCGGCGCCAACGGCAACACGGCGACCGGCACGGTCACCGTGACGATCACCCCCGTGGTCGCCGCGTCCGACGCCGACGCCACCGCCGACGGCACCCTCGTGGTCCCCGCCGACCGCGGCCCGCTCGCCGGTGCGACCGGGACCGACCTGTCGGTCACCGACAACACGCAGCCGCAGCACGGCACCGTCGAGGTCGAGAAGGACGGCTCGTACACGTACACGCCCGCACCCGACTTCTCGGGCAAGGACGGCTTCGAGGTGACGATCACCGACGGCTCCGGCACCACCACGACCGGGACCGTGACGATCACCGTCGCACCGAAGGCCGTCGACGACGCCGTGACGACCACGACGGACACCCCCGTCGACGTCCCCGTCCTCGCGAACGACAAGGGCGCCGCGCTCCGGGTCACCGGCGTCGGCGCGGCCGCGAACGGGTCGGTGCGCGTCACCGACGCCGGCGTGACCTACACGCCGGCCGCGGGTTGGTCCGGCACGGACACGTTCACCTACACGGTGACCGACGGTGCCGGCTCGACCGCCACGGCGACCGTCACGGTCCGCGTGGCCCCGACCGCGGCCGACGACGTCCTGCAGACCGCCTCGGGCACCCCGCTGCCGATCGCCGCGGGCACCCTCACCGGCAACGACGCGGGCTCCGGCCTGACCGTCACCGGCACGACGGCGCCGCGCCACGGCACGGTCACGCAGGCAGCCGACGGCTCGCTGGTCTACACGCCCACCGCGGGCTGGTCCGGCCGGGACACCTTCACCTACACGGTGACCGACGCCTCCGGGCAGACCGCGACCGCCACGGTCACGGTGCTGGTCGGTGCCGTCGCGACCGCCGACCGCGGTGCGACGACGACGAACGGCACGCTCCGGGTGCCCGCCTCGTCCGGCGTCCTGGCCGACGACTCGGGCGCGGGTCTCCGGGCGGAGCTCGACCGGAAGCCGCAGCACGGCACCGTGGAGCTCGCGGCAGACGGCTCGTACGTGTACACGCCGGCCGACGGGTTCTCCGGCACCGACACGTTCACGTACACCGCCACCGACGCCGAGGGCTCGACCGCGACCGGGATCGTCACCATCACGGTGACGCCGACCGCCGGCGCGGACGCCGCCCGCACGACGGCCGGCAAGTCGGTCACGGTCGCGGGACCGGGCGTGCTCGGCAACGACCACGGCTCGGCGCTCCGCGTCGCCTCGGTCGGTCGTGCCCAGCACGGCACGGTGCGGATCGCCGCGGACGGCACGTTCGTCTACACCCCGGCCGCCGGCTTCTCCGGGGTCGACACCGTCACCTACGACGTCGTCGACGCCGAGGGCCAGCACGCCGAGGCGGTCGTCACCGTCACGGTCGGCATCGACGCGGTGGCCGACAGCGCCCGCACCGTCGCCGGCACCGCGGTCGCCCGCGACGCCCGGCACGGCCTGCTCGGCAACGACGGCGGCACCGGCCTGACCGCCGCACTCGACCGGAAGCCCGCCCACGGCACGGTCACGGTGCAGCGCGACGGCTCGTACGTCTACACGCCCGCCGAGGGCTTCACCGGGACCGACCGGTTCACCTACACGGTGACCGACGCCTCCGGGCAGACGACGACCGCGACCGCCACCATGACCGTCGTCGCGGCGGCCACCGCCACCGACGACTCGGCCACGGGCAAGGTCGACCACGCGGTCACCATCCGTCCGACCGACAACGACCACGCCAGCGGCGGAGCGCACTTCGTGCCGTCGACGCTGCACCTGGTCGACCCCACCAGCGGCGCCCAGACCGACCGGGTCGTCGTGCGGGGGATGGGCACCTGGCAGGTCGAGCGCGGGCAGGTCGTCTTCACCCCGGAGCACGGCTGGGCAGCCCGCACGTCGATCGACTACACGGTCGCCGACACCGCGGCGCAGGTGGTCCGCGCCACGCTCGAGGTGTACTACCCGACCGGGCTCGCCGCCGCCACGCACATCGCCAAGCTGGCCTTCACCGGCACCACCGGGCTCGTCGGGCTCGGGCTCTCGGCCCTGGCGATGGTCCTCGCCGGTGCGTTCCTGGTGGTCCGTCGCCGGAACGGCGACGACGTCGCCGCGGCGACGGGGGTGCGTCGACGCTCGCAGGACTGAGGTCCTGAGCGGCCCAGCCCGCGCACCGGACGGGAGGCCCGGATCACGTCAGCCGACAGGCGCACGTGATCCGGGCCTCCCGTCCGTCGTCCGTGTCCGGTGGTGCCGTCAGGTGAGGGGCTGGATGAGCTGCGGGCCGTCGTTCCGCACGCTGTTCACCGCGCGCGAGACCTCGTACTGCTCGAGTCCGGCGGCGACCGCGAGCGATTCGTGGTCGAGCAGCGCGAGCAGGTCGTCCGAGCCCAGGCCGCCGTCCAGCCAGTCGCCGTAGCCGTCCGGGGTGAGGAACGCCGGCATGCGGTCGTGCACCTCGCCCGGCGCGACGTGGGCGTCCCGGGTGATGATCGCCAGCGAGAGCAGCCACTTGTCCGGGTCGTCCTCGGGCTTGGTCGGGTCGGGCCAGGCGCTCACGACGCCTGCCATCGCGAGCGCACCGCCGGGCTCGTGCACGAAGTGGGGTTCCTTGCCGTCCTCGCGGACGACCCACTCGTAGTAGCCGAGCGCCGGGACGATGCAGCGGTTCGTCGCGAAGGCCCGCCCGAACATCCCGCTCGTGGCGACCGTCTCGATGCGGGCGTTGATCGGCTTCGGACGCTGCTTCCGGAAGTCCTTCGCCCAGCTCGGCACGAAGCCCCAGCTGATCTGCGGGAGCTCGCGCTGCCCGTGGCGCTGCCGGACCGCGTACACGGGGTCGGTCGGGGCGACGTTCCAGCTCGGGGCGAGGCCGGCGTGGACCTCGCCGGTGTCCTCGTCGACGTGCTCGGTGCGCGCGGCGAGCTCACCCACGAGCTCGGGCAGCAGATCGGCCGTGGTGTCGGAGACGACGAACCTTCCACACATGCGACCAGTGTGCCCGGCGGGGCCGACAGCGGGCCGGGGACGGGCGGGCCGGGTCAGTCGTCGGGCAGGCCGAGCTTCGAGCCGCGAGGTGCCGGACGGTGTGTCCGCCGGCTCCCGGCGGTGCTGCCCGGCGACGGCGCCGGTGGTACCTCGGGCAAGGCCGCCGCCAGGACGCGGGCCCGTTCGACCCGCCCGAGCCGGACCAGCCCGAGGACGAGTCGAACGATCAGGAAGACCGGGACGAAGCTGAAGAGCCGGACGTGTGTGTCGGTGAACAGGAGCGACACCGCCGCCAGGAGACCGGCGACCGTCACGACGAAGCCGCGGAAGGTGTCCGGCACCTGTCCCGACTGGACGAGTTCGGCGTCCCGCAGGACCTCGTCGCGATCGGCGGGCGCGATCGTCGGCGCCGGTCCTCGGCCGAAGTACCGCTCGGTGCGCTCCGGGGCCTGCATGACCGACCCCGACCAGAACAGCTTCGCCGCGTCGGGCGGCCGCGGCACGAGCGGGACGCACGCGACGGCGAAGCCCCCGATCCCCACCGCGAGGAGCACGGCACCGATCCACCCCGCGGGACCGGCGAGGTCCGGCCAGCCGACCGACAGCCCCACGACGACGAGGACGACGAGGGTCGCGACCCCGACGAGGATCCCGACCCGGACCGCACGTCGCCGGCGGTCCGGTGGGACGTCGGTGTCGAAGCGGTCGCGGAACACCCGCCACCCGAGTTCGTACGCCGATCGGCTCACGGAGTTGCCTCCGTCGTCGTCGGGGCCGGGTCCGCTGCCAGCGCCGCGAGGCGGGCACGCTCGGCCCGGCCGATGCGGACCACCAGGTCCGGCAGCAGGAACAGGTAGAAGAACGGCCAGAGGAAGACGAGGGGCTGCCGCTCTCCGGAGACGAGCACCGCTGCACTGCCGCAAGCCAGGCCGACGAGCAGGGGCGTGAGCCGTGACAGCCGCCAGACCAGCCCGCGCTGTAAGAGCGGCACGTCGTTGAGCACGATCGCGCGGTCCTCCGGCGCCACGGGACGCTGCCGGCGGGACAGGTAGGGCTGCACGGTCGACCGTGCGGAGAGCTGCTGGTCGGGTCGGACCTGCCGCCCGTTGATGCGGAGCTCGGGACCAGCCGCGCGAGCGGTCGGGAAGCACGCGAACACGAGCGCCAAGGCCCCGATCGTCACGAAGGAGACCGTGAGCACCGGGCGGACACCACCGGACCCGGCCCAGCCGGTGGCGCGATCGGTCACGACGGACACCACGAGCACGACCACCGCGACGGCGCCGGCGATCCACGCGGCTCGCCGTGCTCGCGCAGGGTCGACGACGTCGCCGAGGAGCGCGCGGAAGACCTGCCAGCCGAGTCTGAACACCTGTCACTTGTACTCGCCGGGTCTGCGGGCGTCCGTCGCTGCTACCGTGCCGAGGTGCTCCCCGACCACGACCAGCGCTGCCCCTGCCTGAGCGGCAACCCCTACGGTGAGTGCTGCGGCCCCCTGCACGCCGGTGCCGCGGCACCGACCGCCGAGCGGCTCATGCGCTCCCGCTTCACCGCGTTCGCCCTCGGACTGCCGGAGTACCTGCTGCTGACGTGGCACCCGAGCACCCGCCCGGACGAGCTGACGCTCGACCCGACGCAGCGGTGGACGCGGCTGGACATCGTGTCGACCCGGTCGGGAGGCCCGTTCGACACCCGGGGCACGGTCGCCTTCCGTGCGTGGTGGCGGTCCGAAGACGAGCGCGGCACGCTCGAGGAGACCAGCGAGTTCGTGCGCGAGCAGGGCCGCTGGTTCTACGTCGACGGTCAGGCGTAGCGCGCGACCAGCTCGTCGCACTCGGCGGCGCCCGGCACGGCCGGCCGGCCGCCGAGCGCGTCCGTCAGCAGGTCGAACAGGGTCGGGTGGTCGGTCGGCGCCCGCTCGCTCAGCTCGGCCCGCCACCCGGGAGAGAGGACGTCGAGCGCCCATCCGACGGCGAGTCCGATGGAGTAGTAGAGGTCCCGGTCGACCATGACGTCGGCGTACTCGTCGAAGACGTCGAGCAGGGTCGGGGCGTCGGCCGTCGCAGCATCGTCGTTCACCGCCTCCTCGAAGTACACCGCCGTGCCCTCGACGGTCTCGATGCCGTCCTGCCGCCGGAGCCCCGGCCACCGCTCGTACCGGGCGAGCCGCAGCCGTGCCGCGTCGGTCGCCGCGCGGCGGACCGCCGCCGGGTCGTCGGTGGCCGTCGCCGCGGTCAGGGCGGCCATCTCGGCGCGGAGCAGCCGCCGGTGCTCCGACGAGGCAGGCACCTCGAGCCGGCCGCCGTCGTCGTAGTCCCAGTAGCCGGGGTCACCGGGCTCGATGCCCTGCACCGCCACGTGGAAGTGCTCGTGGGCGGCGAAGTGCCGGAAGTCCTCGTCGGTCGGGACGTCGTCGCCGAACATCCCGGGGTGGAACTTGAACGCCAGGACGCGGTTCCCGTCCACCTCGATGTTCCCGAACTGCGACTTCACGTGGAGCCACGGCTCGGTGAAGGCGAAGCGCTTGCTGACGCGGACGTCGTCGAGGAGCGGCATCCCGGGCAGCTCCACGCGGCGCATCCCGGAGACGTCGGTCCGGTCGCTCATGTTCACGAGGTACGCGTACGACCAGTCGAGCTTCCACGGGCCCGAGGTGCGGAGCAGCACGAACGGTTGCTCCTCGTAGTGGTAGTCCTCGGTCCACATCCCCGCCGGGTCGCGCTGCGCCCGCTCGAACTGCTCGGAGAGCTGCCGGAACATCGTCCGGTCGGTGTCGTCGAGCGACGCCCACGACCCGGAGGGGTAGGGCCCGGCGAGCCGCCACGTGACCGTTCCGGTCAGGACGAGTGCGCCGACGGCGAGGAGCGCGAGGAGGACGGTACGGACGCGACGGAGCCGGCGACGACGGGAGTGCACATCCAGTATCCTAGATACGACGCACCGTCATCCGCTCACACGCCGATGGTCTCCGGCAGCCCGACCGACAGCCGCATCGCCCGGCGGACCGCGGCCTCGTCAGGCAGCATCTCGGCATCGTCACCGGTCAGGAAGAAGCGGATCTGCCCGATCGCCTGCTCCGTCAGCATGTCGAGCCCGTTGAGCACGCGCCCGCCCGCTGTCCTCCACCGGCTCGCCGCCGCGGTCGGCCACGGCTCGTACGCGACGTCGAAGAGCACCGCGTCGGACCCCGACGGCAGCAGCTCGAGCTCGTCGGCCGCACCGCCGGGCAGGGTCGACACGAGGAACCCGTGCCGCGTCCCCGGCAGGGCGTCCAACGGCAGGACCTCGAGCGTGACCCCGAGCCGGACGGCCAGGTCGACCAGCGGCCCGGCCTTCGCGGTGTCGCGGAGGAACACCCGCACGTCGACGGCCCCGAGCCGAACCGCCGCCGCGAGGGCGCTCGCCGCGGTGGCGCCGCCGCCGAGGATCGAGGCCTCGCCCGGCAGGTGCCCGAGGGCCTCGACCGGACGGACGATCCCCTCGACGTCGGTGTTCGCACCGGCGGTGACGACCCGGTCGCCCTCCTGCCGGAACGCGACGGTGTTCGCGACCCCGAGCTCGTCGACGAGCGGGGTCGTGCGGTCGAGCATCGGGAGGACCTCGCGCTTGAGCGGCATCGTCAGGCTGAGTCCGCGCCAGTCGGGGCCCAGCCCTGCGACGAACGCGTCGAGCCCGCCGGAGGCGACCTCGTGCCTCCCGTACGAGAACGGGACCCCGAGCACGTCGTAGGCCGCGCTGTGCAGCGTGGGGGAGAGCGAGTGCGCGACGGGGGAGCCGAGGACGGCCAGCCGGGTGCGGTCGGTGTCGGTGTACTCCACGGGTCCGGAGCCTAGCGGCCCGCCCTCCGCGGGAGCCCTGCTTAGGGTAGCCTTACCTGCGTGATCCGAACCTCCCCCTCTGCGCGCCGCGTCCGCCGCGTGCTCGCGGCCGCCGGTGCCGTCGTCGCCGCGTCCCTCGTCCTCGCCGGCTGCAGCTCCGGCTCGTCCTCGCCTGCGGCCTCCGACGACGCGTCCGGCTCGGGCGGCGCGTTCCCCGTGTCGATCCAGACCGCCCTGGGCACGACCGAGATCCCGTCGCAGCCGAAGCGCGTCGTCGCCCTCGGGTGGGGTGACGCCGAGACGGCGCTCGAACTCGGCGTGCAGCCCGTCGGTGCGAGCGACTGGCTCGCCTTCGGTGGCGACGGCGTCGGGCCGTGGCTCAAGGACGCGTACACGAAGAAGCCGGCGATCATCCAGACGCTCGAGCCGAGCTACGAGCAGATCCTGAAGCTCAAGCCGGACCTGATCCTCGACACCAAGAGCTCGGGTGACAAGGACCGCTACGCCAAGCTCTCGGCGATCGCCCCCACGGTGGCGATCCCGAAGGGCGGCGAGAACTACCTCACCACCACCGAGCAGCAGGTCGACCTCGTCGCGAAGGCGCTCGGCAAGGAGTCCGAGGGCAAGAAGCTGCTGACCGACCTCGACGACGCCTACGCCGCCGCGCGGAAGGCGCACCCCGAGTTCGACGGCAAGACCGCCGTCGTCGGTGCCTACACGGCCGACGGCTTCGGTGCGTACGCCTCGAAGGACAGTCGCTCGACGTTCATGCAGCAGCTCGGCTTCACCATCCCGAAGGCGATCGACCAGCAGGCCGGCGACGCGTTCTCGGTGAGCCTGTCCGAGGAGAACCTCGACCTGCTCGACGCCGACCTCACGGTGATCCTGCCGATCTACGTCGAGGCGTCGAAGGCCGAGTCCGACCCGTTGTTCCAGAAGGTGCCGTCCGTGCAGGCGGGGCACTCGATCGTCGTCGACGACCCGGACGTGTCCGCCGCGTTCTCGCTCGGTACGACCGCCGCGATCGAGTGGGCGCTCGACCGGCTGCCGGAGGAGTTCGCGAAGAAGGTCGGCTGACGCCGACCGCAGGGGGAGTGCGCAGGAGACGCCGGGTCGCGATCGCGACCCGGCGTCTCCTGCTGTGTGCGGTCGTTCCGTGGTGCCGCTGACGGATGGGAGGCGCGGTGCGGACCGGCGATGCGCCGCCCGTTCCGGGGTGATATTCCTGACGTGTAGTATTGAAATACGAAACGTCAGGAGGGGTATGTCCCGGTTCATCTTCGTCCAACCACATCTGCGCTTCGGCGGCGCGGAACGACAGACCGTCATCGTCGCGAACGCGCTCGTCAGCAGAGGGCACGAGGTCGATGTCGTCCTCTTCGGATCCGGCGGCGGCCTCGCCGCCGACCTCGACGAGCGCATCGGCCTGCACGTGCTCGGTATCGAGCGCCACGTCCGCACGCTCCAGGTCGCGTTCCGCCTCGAACGCATCCTCGCCGACCTCCCGCCGGCCCTCGTCATCGTGAAGTTGTGGTCCGCTGTGCTGACGTGTGCCCTCATCGACCGGCGGGCACGTGCCGTCCGACACACCTTCGTCTACTGCGAAGACCTCGACCCCACCGCGCACCACGAATTCATCCCTCTCGGGCGGCTGAAGCGACACGTGGTCGGTGCCGTCTTCCGCTCCAGGCAGTACGTCGTCGCCAACTCGAGCCCGGTCGCAGAGCGGATGCAGCGGACCTACCGTCTCGCACGGCGCCCCGTGGTCACCCCCGTCGTGGTCGACCCGGCCCTGCGAGACGAACCACTCCTCGATCGAGCAGCCCGGCAGACCGGTCGAGCCGAGGTGGTCTCGGTCGGCAGTCTCGTCCCGCTGAAGGGGCTCGACGTCACGCTCGCAGCCCTGCGGACGCTCGATCGGCCCGTACGGTGGACCGTCGTGGGCGACGGGCCCCTGGCCGCGGAGCTCGCCGGCTTCCACGACCCGACCGGCCGGCTGACCGTCCGTCTCACGGGTGGCGTGCGGGACCCGCACCGCTTCGTCCGGGAAGCCGACCTCCTCGTCCACAGCTCGCGGAGCGAGGCCTGGGGTGCCGTGGTGCTCGAAGCACTCGCCATCGGTACACCGGTGGTCGCCTCCGACACGATCGGGCCCGTCGAGATGCGGTCCCGTCTCGGTGTGCGGCCTGACCTGCTCGAGTTGTACCCGGTCGGCAGGGTCGGGGACCTCGCACGGATCCTGCAGACCCGACTCGACAGTCCGCGTCCCACGCCCGAGGACTGTGCCGCGTACGTGGCGCCCTTCAGTGTGGACGCGGCCGTCGTCCAGTGGGAGCAGCGCTCCGCCGCATGGGCGGAGGTCTCGCGGTGAAGCGGGTGCTCTTCGTCTGCAGCAGTGGGGGTCACCTGGACCAACTGCTGGCACTCGTCCCCGCGCCGGAGGGCGTCGAAGTCGCCGTCGCGACCTTCCTCAAGCCTGACGCGGTGGCGAAGCTCGAGGGATTCCGTGTCCACGGGCTCCACTGGCCGACCAACCGGAGCGTCACGGCACTGTTCAAGAACCTGCGCATCGCGCTCCGGGTGCTCAGGACCGAGCGACCCGACATCATCGTGAGCAGCGGTGCTGCCGGCGCCGTCCCGTTCTTCTGGGTGGGGCGCCTCCTGTTCCGGACGCGCAACGTCTTCATCGAGTGCATCGACCGACTCGACAACCCGACGCTGACCGCTCGCCTGGTCCGGCCGGTGACGCACACGTTCGTCGCGCAGTGGCCGGAGCAGCTCGTCGAGTTCCCCCGCCGCACGGAAGTGAGCCCGAGCCGATGAAGATCATGGTGTCCGTCGGGACACACGAGCAGACGTTCCAACGTCTGCTCGACGAAGTCGCTCGCGCCGGACGGCTCCGGTCCTCCGACCAGTGGGTCGTGCAGTACGGGGTGGGCTCGTTCCCCGACGACGTACCCGGCGTCCTCACTGCAGAACGGTACTTCGACGCCCCTTCGATGCGGCGTCACCTCGAGTGGGCGGACGTCCTCGTCTCCCAGGCCAGCCCGGGCAACGTCTTCGGCGCACTCGACGCCGGCACGTGGCCGATCGTCGCGGGCCGGAGTCGAGCTGCCGGAGAGCACGTGGACGACCACCAGATGCGGTTCGCGAGGCACCTGCACGTGGCTGGCCGGGCGACCGCGCTCACCCACCCGACGTCGCTGCTCGCCGCCCTCGAAGCGGAGGACCGACGTGATCCGGAGGAACGCCTGGCGGCGGTACGGACCGGTCGTGCGTCGGCGATCCGCAACCAGCGGAAGTTCCGTGATGCGGTCTGGGGCGTCCTGGGGTGCACACCGTGAGCGGTGTGGTTGCTCGGGTTCCCGCCGCACGTCGCGCGCTGACCACGGGCGCCGTCGTCGCGGGGTCGTCACTCGTGTCGCGGTTCCTGGCGCTCGCCGTGCTCGTCCCCGCGGCCCGGTGCCTGAACGTCGGTGACTTCGGCGCGTTCGTCCTCGTCATCGGAGTGTCGGGTTCCGTAGGCGGCGTGGTGGGTTCGGCCATCGCCGACCTCGTCGCGAGCGGCGCCGTCCTGCACCCGGTCCGGACCTGGCGACGAACCGCACTGTGCACCGCAGCGCTGGCTGCATCGGGGCTCGTCGGTGCAGTCTGCGTCGCTCTGGTCCGTGGTGACGTCGCGGTCTGGCTCACCACCGCGCTGCTCGCGACGACGGGACTGGCACCGTTCATCGTCATGCACCTCCTCCGCGGATCAGGACGTCCCGGACTCGGGGCCTGCCTCGCGTTCGTCGTGTCGCCCGTCGTCCGGCTGGGAGCAGTGGTGGTCCTGGCAGCGAGCGGTGGCGGTGACCTGCGACGTGTCCTCACGGCGCTCCTGTGGGCGGCGATCGCTTGCGCCCTGCTCTCCTGCGCTGTCGTCTGGTGTGACCGCCCGAGCGGCCACCGGAAACCCGAGACCGGCGGGCCGATCGTCGCGCCGTCACCGCTCGCCCTGGTTGCCGGGGTCGGCGTCGCGATCGCGTTCACGCTCGTGGGTCAGGCGGCGCCGCTGTCCCTGAGCGCTTTCCTCGGCGACCCGGCCACCGGGAGGTTCGTCCCGACGGCTCGGGTGTGCGAGGCGATCACCGCGGTCGGCGTCGGCTACCAGTTCGTGGCGAGTCGTCGTGCTGTCGACCTGTCCCGCCCGCAGGTGCCGGTGCGGGTGGTCGGTCTGCTCGCGACCTCGTTCGGCGCAGCGACCCTCGTGGTGCTGCTCGTCGCACCGTGGGCGCTTCCTGTGCTCCTCGGGCCGGGGCACGACCTCGACGTCGTGGTCGCGATGGCGCTGGTTCCCGCGTACTTCTGCACGATGATGAGCGCCGCCGAGATCCAGCGACTGTTCCTGGTCCGGCGACACCAGCGGATCGTGTTCGCGAGCGTCCTCGCCGCGGTGATGACTGCGGTGTGCACGCCGGTGGCGACCGCATGGCTGGGCGCCGACGGAGCGGCAGGAGCGACCGCGGCTGCGGCGCTGGCGTGGTGGGTCGCGCTCCGTGCGCCCCACCGCGCGCCGAACCGGTCTGACGTGACTCCCGAGATGACGAACACGCGATGACCGCGATCCTGCTGATGACCGCGGCGGTCCTCTTCGTCGTCCTGCTCCTGCTCGTGCAGGTCGATCTGCTGCTCCCGATCGGGCTCGCGGTGACCGCGCTCGTACCGATCGGCTGGACTGGTCTTCCCGAAGTACTCACCGTCGGCAGTCCCGGAGCGGTCGTCGTGCTCGTGTGGGCGGTGCGGGGCGGGCCGCGGAAGTCCGGCGTCCCGAAGCTCGTGGTGGTCCTGGCCCTGGCGTTGCTCGTGTGGCTGACGGTCGGGGCCATCACGAGCATCTCACTCGTCCGGTCCGTCGGGTGGAGCACCTCGCTCGTCGTGCTCGTGCTCGTTCCGCTCCTCAGCAGGTCGCTCTCCGAACGGGAGGTCCGGAGGACCACGACGACCTGGATCGTGCTGGTCGTCGGACTCACGGGGTACGGCGTCGTGGAACGGTTGCTCGAGTCGAATCCTCTCTACGGCACCCTGTTCCTGACCGGCGAGTACCCGATCCTCCAGCACTGGAGCTCCTACCGGATCACGACGACGCTCGGGCACCCGCTGTCCAACTCGCTGTTCTTCGCGATCGGCGTCACCTTGGCCCTCGGGCGCTACGTCCACGAGGGGAGCCGTCGATCGCTCCTGGGAGCCGCGTTCGGACTGGTCGGTCTGCTGCTCACGGTGAGCCGAGGCGGACTCATCGCCGTTGCCGTGGGTGCTGCGGTGGTCCTGTCGGCGCCGTCGACCCGTGAGGACGTCGGAAGAGGCGGACACGGTACGTCACGTCGTCGTGCCGTGGGCCTCCTCACCCTCGTGGCGGGCGGCCTGATGATCCTCGCGAGCCCCGAGTTCCAGGAGCGTCAGCAATCGTGGAGCGGCATCGCGTCTGCGCAACAGCGTGGTGAGATCGGACCGGTCGTCCTCCGCGCCGCGGCGTCGATGCACTGGCTCGGGTCCGGACCCGGCACGTCCAACGGTCTCCTCCAGGCCCTCGGGACGCCGGAGATCGTCGAGAACTCCTACTACCAACTGCTCCTGAGCCTCGGTCTTCCGGGACTGTCGCTGTTCGTCGGGCTCATCGCGACCGTTCTCTGCCTGGGACTGCAGCGTCGTGCCGGGGCCACCGTCGGCGCCCTCGCCGCGCTGTGTGTCGCCGTCGGTGGCTTCAACTGGATCGAGGCCGACAGGCCGTCGATGCTCTACCTCGGGCTCCTCGCGGCCATGGCGATCTCAGGACGACCGACGGCCGTCGGAAGTGCGGACGGCGCGGGCTACGCGGCGGAGAAGGTGGAGCCGATGAAGGCGAAGAGCAGGGTGATCAGGGGGAGCGAGCCCTGCACGAACGCCGAGTTGAGGTAGCGGCGGCCCGTGCCGGCGAGGACGACCGCGGCGCCGAGCATGCTCGCGGTCGAGAACACGACGAGCGTCCAGCCCGTCGCACCGTTGCCCGCGAGGACCAGGACGACACCGAGGATCGCCCCGATCGCGAGGAACAGGTTGTAGAAGCCCTGGTTGAACGCGAGGGAGCGGGTGGCCAGCGCTTCGGACTCCGAGGCGAGACCGAAGATCCGGCGGACACGCGGACTGGTCCACGCCACGGACTCGAGGAAGAAGATGTACACGTGCACGAGGCCCGCGAGGACCGCACACACACCCGAGATCACGAGCAGGACCGACATGGTCTCCATTCTCGCAGCCCCTGGGTGGTGCTCAGGTCCCGCCCAGGGAGAGTGCCGGCCCGGGTCCGTCACACCAGTGCTCGTCGACCGGGTGCGCGGATAGGCTCGGGACATGAGTGCCGACGAGTCCACGCCCGTCCACGACGATGCGGTCGCCGAGCTGGCGAGCATCCGGCAGAGCATCGACAACATCGACGCCGCCGTGATCCACATGCTCGCCGAGCGCTTCAAGTACACCCAGCGCGTCGGCTACCTGAAGGCCGCGGCCGGCATGCCCGCGGCCGACCCCGGTCGTGAGCAGGTCCAGGTCGCCCGCCTGCGTCAGCTCGCGGCGGAGTCGCACCTCGACCCGGCGTTCGCGGAGAAGTTCCTGAACTTCATCGTCGCCGAGGTCATCCACCACCACGAGCGCATCGCCGGCGGTGGCGCGTGAGTGCCGCGCTGGACGACCTGCACCTGCTCGTCGGGTCCTACACGGCCACCGGCGGCGGGAACGCCACCGGCATCTCGGTCGTGCACGGCACCACCGCGCACACCGCCGCGGTGATGGACGACCCGTCGTTCCTCGCCGTCTCGGGCGACCGGGTCTACGCCGTGTCCGAGGTGGCCGACGGCAGCGTCTCGGCCTTCCGGTACGCCGGGGGCACGCTCGAGCACCGCTGGGACGCCGACGCCGGCGGCGACGCCCCGTGCCACGTGCGGGTCGACCCGTCGGGTGCGCTCGTCGTCGCGAACTACGTGTCCGGCACCGTGACCGCGGTCTCGCTCGAGGCCGCCGAGTCGCACGCGGCGTCGGTCACGGCGAGCGACGCCGTCGTCGGCGCGCACGGCAGCGACGACCGCGTGGTCGTCCCCGAGGCCGCGATCGTCACGGGCGTGCTGCCGGACGTCGAGGGGCCCGTCGAGGACCGGCAGGAGGGGCCGCACGCGCACCAGTCGATCGCGACGCCCGACGGCACCGTGCTCGTCGCGGACCTCGGCGGCGACGCCCTCCACGAGTTCCGTGTGACCGCCGAACCCGCGATCGATCTCGTCCGCGTGCACCACCTCGCTCCGGGGGTCGGACCGCGGCACATGGTGTGGCTCGGTGCTGGTGGCGGCGACGGTGCCGGGGCCGACCTGGTCGTCGCCGGCGAGCTCGACGGGCGCGTGCACCGCCTGCGTCGCGACGACTCCGGGACGCTCCGCCCGATCGCCTCCGTGGCGGCCTTCGCGGGTCCGGTGGGGGAGTCGCTCCTCAGCCACGTCGAGGTCGACGCCGCCGGCCGGGTCGTCGTCGCCGTCCGGGGCCGCGACGTCATCGTGGTGCTCGACACCGCGGACGACGGGCTCGCGGTCGTCGGGTCGGCGTCGTGCGGCGGGACGTGGCCGCGGCACTTCGCGCAGGTGCCCGGGTACCTGCTCGTCGCGAACCAGATGTCGGACGCGATCGCCGTCCTGCCCGTGGGCGACGACGGCGTGCCCGGTGCGGCGGTGGCGCAGATCGCCGTCGGGACGCCGACGTGCATCGTCCCGGTGCCGACTCCCGCGCGCTCGTGACCGCCGGGTCGTCGACGTCGGCATCGCTCGCGGCGGGGTACCGACTCGTCGTCGGGGCGCCGCCGCTCGACGACTACCTGCGGCTCCGGCGGGACTCGGGACTGTCGCCGAAGACGACCGAGCAGGGCGCCGGTGCGGTCGCGGGCAGCTGGTCCGCGGTGCACGTCGTGGACGCCGGAGGGGTGCCCGTCGCGATGGGCCGGACCATCGGGGACGGCGGCTGGTACTTCCACATCGCCGACATCGCGACCGACCCGGGCCACCAGCGCCGCGGGCTCGGGAGGGCGGTCGTCGAGTGGCTGGTCGCGGACATCCGGTCGCGCGCGCCGGAAGGGGCGTACGTCACGCTCGTGGGGGACCCGCCCGGGCAGCGGTTGTACCGGTCGCTCGGGTTCGAGGACGTCGCGCCGAGCCTGGGGATGGCGTTGCCGCTGCGCTGACGCGGGACCCGGGTCCGCTGCAGCGGTTCCGGCGCAGCGGCTCGGCTCCGGCGCAGCGGTTCCGGGCGGGCGGTCAGCCGTGGACGACGTTGGCGAAGGGGCGACCCTCGGCCAGCGCGGCCACCTGCCGGCGCACGAGCTCGAGGGTCCGCGGCACGCTGAGGTCCGTGTTCCCGCCGACGTGCGGGGTCAGCACGGTGTTCGGTGTCGTCCACAGCGGGTGCCCGGCCGGGAGCGGCTCGGGGTCGGTGACGTCGAGCGCCGCCGACAGCCGACCGCGCCGGAGTTCCGCCACCAGGGCGTCGGTGTCGACGACCCGTCCGCGGGCGACGTTCACCACGAGGGCGCCGTCCGGCAGCGCGGCGAGCAGGTCGGCGTCGACGAGGTGTTCGGTCTCGTCGGTGAGCGGGGTGATGAGCACGAGGACGTCCGTGTCCGCCGCCAGGGTCGGCAGGTCGACGAACGCGTGCACGTGCCGGCCGTCCTGGTCGCGGGCGGTCCGCGCGACCACCGTGACGTCGCAGCGCATGGCCTCGAACCGCGTGGCGATCGCGGCCCCGATCGCGCCGTACCCGACGACCGTCACCCGACGATCGGCGAGCGACCGCGTGGTGCGGACGTCCCACACCCCGGCGGCGCGGTCGGCCTGGAACGTGTGGATCTCGCGGAGCGAGGTCAGCGCCAGACCGACCGCGAGCTCGGCGGTCTCGTCGTCGTGGATGCCGCGGCCGTTCGCGACCTGCGCGTGCGCCGGAGCGTGCGGGAGTGCGTGCTCGTACCCGGCGCTCGGCAGCTGCAGGAGCCGCAGGTTCGGCAGGTCGTGCACGTACTCCCAGCGGTGTCGGCCCGCGAAGTAGAACGGCAGCAGCGTGATCGCCACGTCGTCCGGTCGGGCGTACGGGCCTTCGACGTCCCAGACGTCGAGCTCGACGCCGTCCGGCACGGGGCCGAGACGGTCGACGAGCTCGACGAAGGGCAGGGTGACGATCGGCATGCGGTCGGTGCCTTCCTGCGGTGCCGGCGCTCGGGGCGCGGTCGGCGTCAGCTGTCGGTGCGCGGCGAGAACGAGCCGTGGTCGTCGAGCGGCCCACGCCCGACGTAGCCCTCGGTGACGTCCTCGACGATGACGTCGCCGAAGCGCGCCGGGAGCGTGGCGGCGTGCGTGCCGCGCAGCTCCTCGATCGACGCCTCGAACGCGCCCTGCACCTCGAGCGTGCCCGACGAAGCGTCGGTCACGCCGATGCGCAGCACCGGGAAGCCGCGGCCGTCGCACAGGCCCTGGAACCGCACGTCGTCCTCGCGCCGAACGGTCACGATGACGCGGCCCGTCGACTCGGAGAACAGCGCGGTCGCCGTGTCGACGCCGTCGCGCTCCTCGAGCTCGTCGAGGACCACCCGGGCGCCGATGCCGAAGCGCAGGACCGACTCGGCGAGGGACTGGCCGAGGCCGCCGTCCGCCAGGTCGTGGGCGCTCGTGAGCAGCTGCTCGCCGGACGCCGCGTGCAGCAGGTCCGCCAGGGCCTTCTCCTGCGCGAGGTCGACCGCCGGCGGACGACCACCGAGGTGCCCGTGCACGGTGCCGGCCCACGCCGACCCGTCGAGCTCGAGGCTCGTCGTGCCGAGCAGGTACACGTTGTGGCCGTCGTCCTGCCAACCCGAGGGCACGCGCAGCGCGACGTCGTCGATGATCCCGAGCACGCCGACGACGGGCGTCGGGTGGATCGGGGTCGTGCCGGTCTGGTTGTAGAAGGACACGTTGCCGCCCGTGACCGGGATGCCGAGCTCCATGCAGCCGTCCGCGAGGCCCTCGACGGCCTCGGAGAACTGCCACATGACCTCGGGGTTCTCCGGCGAGCCGAAGTTCAGGCAGTCGGTGACCGCGGCGGGGACCGCGCCGGTGACGGCGACGTTCCGGTACGCCTCGGCCAGCGCCAGCCGGGCGCCCTGCTTCGGGTCGAGCTGGCAGTAGCGGCCGTTCGCATCGGTCGCGACGGTGACGCCGAGGCCGGTCTCCTCGTCGACGCGGATCATGCCGCCGTCGTCGGGGAAGGACAGCGCCGTGTTGCCGAGCACGTAGGTGTCGTACTGGTTCGTCACCCAGTTCTTGGACGCGAGGTTCGGCGAGCCGAGCAGCTGCAGGAACTGCGCCTTGAGTGCCGGGCCCGTCTCCGGGCGCTCGAGCGACTCGGCGCCGTCGGCCTGCAGGGCGTCGATCCAGGTCGGGTAGGCGACCGGGCGGTCGTAGACGGGGCCGTCGACGGCGACGGTGCGCGGGTCGACGTTGACGATCTCCTGGCCCTGCCAGTCGATGACCAGACGGCCGGTGCCGGTGACCTCGCCGAGGACGCTCGTCTCGACCTCCCACTTGCCGACGACCGCGAGGAACGCGTCGAGCTTCTCGGGGCGGACGACCGCCATCATGCGCTCCTGGCTCTCCGACATGAGGATCTCCTCCGCCGTGAGTGTGGGGTCGCGCAGTAGGACGTCGTCGAGCGAGATGTGCATGCCGCCGTCGCCGTTGCTCGCGAGCTCGCTCGTCGCGCAGGAGATGCCCGCGGCGCCGAGGTCCTGGATGCCCTCGACCAGGTCCTCCCGGAACAGCTCGAGGCAGCACTCGATGAGGACCTTCTCGGCGAACGGGTCGCCGACCTGGACGGCCGGGCGCTTGGTCGGGCCGCCCTCGGTGAAGGTGTCGGACGCCAGGATCGACGCCCCGCCGATGCCGTCGCCACCCGTGCGGGCGCCGAAGAGCACGACCTTGTTGCCGGTGCCGGAGGCGTTGGCGAGGTGCAGGTCCTCGTGGCGCAGGACGCCGACCGCGAGGGCGTTGACCAGCGGGTTGCCCTGGTACACCGGGTCGAAGTAGGTCTCGCCGCCGATGTTCGGCAGGCCGAGGCAGTTGCCGTAGAACGAGATGCCGCCGACCACGCCGTGCACGACGCGCTGCGTGTCCTCGTGGTCGATTGCGCCGAAGCGGAGCTGGTCCATCACGGCGACCGGGCGGGCGCCCATCGAGATGATGTCGCGGACGATCCCGCCGACACCGGTCGCGGCGCCCTGGTAGGGCTCGACGTAGGACGGGTGGTTGTGCGACTCGACCTTGAACGTCACCGCCCAGCCGTTGCCGACGTCGACGACACCGGCGTTCTCACCCATGCCGACCATGAGGTTCTTCGTCATCTCCGGCGTCACCTTCTTGCCGAACTGCCGGAGGTAGTTCTTGCTCGACTTGTACGAGCAGTGCTCGGACCACATCACGGAGTACATGGCGAGCTCGCCCGAGGTGGGGCGGCGACCGAGGATCTCGCGGATCTTCGCGTACTCGTCCGCCTTGAGCCCGAGCGCCTCGTACGGCTGCTCCTTGTCGGGCGTGGCGGCGGCGTCCTGGACGGTGTCGGGCTTCGGGCGAACGGAGGTCGTCACGGTGGTGTTGTTCCCTGTCACTTGACGAGCGTCGACTCGATCACGGAGGTGAAGAAGGTGAGGCCGTCCGTGCCGGAGGCCATGGCGGCGGGGGTGTCCGGGCCGAAGCCCGCCTCCGTCGCGTGCTCGGGGTGCGGCATGAGCCCGACGACGTTGCCGCGCTCGTTCGAGACGCCGGCGATGTCGTCGATCGACCCGTTCGGGTTCACGCCCACGTAGCGGAACACCACCTGGCCGTTTTCCTCGATGCGCTTGATCTCGTCGGCGTCGGCCACGAAGCGTCCGTCGGCGTTCTTGAGCGGGATCGTGATCTCCTGCCCGGCGCTGAACCCGGAGGTCCATGCGGTACCGGCGGTCTCGACGCGGAGCTTCTGGTCGCGACGGATGAACTGCTGGTGCGCGTTCCGGGTGTGCGCACCGGGCACCAGGCGTGCCTCGGCGAGCATCTGGAAGCCGTTGCAGATGCCGAGCACGGGCATGCCCTTGCCGGCGGCGTCGATGACCTCGGCCATGATCGGGGCCTTCGCCGCGATCGCCCCGGCGCGGAGGTAGTCGCCGTAGGAGAACCCGCCGGGGAGCACGATCGCGTCGACTCCCTGCAGGTCGTGGTCGCCGTGCCAGAGGGCGACGGGCTCGGCGCCGGCCAGACGGACGGCGCGCTGGGCGTCGCGGTCGTCGAGCGAGCCCGGGAACGTGATGACGCCGATCCGCATCGCGGTCACGCGCCCTCGACCGTCACGGACACGACGTCCTCGATGACGGCGTTCGAGAAGACGTCGGCCGCGATCTCGCGGACCTCGGCCAGCTTCGCGTCGTCGACGGGGCCGTCGACGGTCACCTCGAAGCGCTTGCCGATGCGGACGTTGGTCAGGTCGGCCTTGCCGAGACGGGCGAGCGCGTTGCCCACCGCCTTGCCCTGCGGGTCGAGGATCTCGGCCTTCGGCATGACCTCGACGACGATCGTTGGCACGTGTTCACTCCAGCACTTCGGGGATGGGTGGGACGCGACCAGTCTAGGTGGCGCGCACGGCGCGCCGGGCCGGTTGTGGAGAAGTGGTCGAAGGCGTACATTCCATTTGGAATAGTCGGAGCAGAAGACCGGACTGGAGGCGCGGATGACGTCGCTCACGCCCCTCGCGTACGCCGCGCTCGGCCTGCTGGCCGAGGCTCCGATGCACCCGTACGAGATGTTCCAGCTCATGCTGCGACGGCGTGAGGACGAGAACGTCAAGGTCCGCCCGGGCACGCTGTACCACCAGATCGGCCGCCTGGTCGACCTCGGGTACGCCGAACAGCTCGGCACCGCGCGCGAGGGCAACCGTCCGGAGCGCACGACCTACGCCATCACCGACGCCGGTCGCGACGCGCTCCTGACCGGGCTGCGGCGCATGGTCGCCGAGCCCGCCGACGAGTACCCCGAGTTCCACCTCGCGGTCTCGCACGTCGACAACCTCAGCGACCAGGACGCCGTCGCGGCCCTCCGTGCCCGCACCGAGGCGATCCGCGCACGACTGGAGCAGTACGACGAAGCCGCCACGGGCCTCCAGGCCAAGGGGTTGGCGCCCCGGTACTGGCTGGACGTGTCGTACGTCCGTGCCATGCTCGCCGCGCAACTCGAGTGGCTCACCGCGACCGCGGACCGCATCGAGCGTGGGGACGTCCCCTGGGACGGCCCGGCGCTCCCCACCGACACCGAACCGACCAGCACGAGCAAGGACCCCACTCGATGACCACCGCACCGTCCGCCGACCTGCAACACGGGAAGAAGCCGTGGCCCGCGCTCTGGGCGCTCGTCGTCGGCTTCTTCATGATCCTCGTCGACTCGACCATCGTGTCGGTCGCCACCCCGACGATCGCCCAGGCGCTCGACGCCGACATCAACGCCGTCATCTGGGTGACGAGCGCCTACCTGCTGGCCTACGCCGTGCCGCTGCTCATCACGGGCCGTCTCGGTGACCGCTTCGGCCCGAAGGTGCTGTACCAGGCCGGACTCGTCGTCTTCACGCTCGCGAGCCTGTGGTGCGGGCTCGCCGGGTCGATCGAGGTGCTCATCATCGCCCGTGTCGTGCAGGGCCTCGGTGCCGCGATGATGACGCCGCAGACCATGGCGGTCATCACCCGGATCTTCCCGCCGCAGAACCGCGGTGCGGCGATGGGCCTCTGGGGCGCCGTCGCCGGTGTCGCCTCGCTCGTCGGCCCGATCGTCGGCGGCCTGCTCGTCGACGGGTTCGGCTGGGAGTGGATCTTCTTCGTGAACGTCCCCGTCGGCATCGTCGCGTTCGTGCTCGCGCAGCGCTTCGTGCCGCAGTTCGAGCGCAACGGGCACCGCTTCGACTACCTCGGCATCGTGCTCTCAGCGGTCGGCATGTTCCTGCTCGTGTTCGGCATCCAGGAGGGCGAGACCTACGACTGGGGCACCATCACCGGCCCGATCTCGGTCTGGTCGCTCATCGTGACCGGCGTCGTCGTGCTCGCCGCGTTCGTCGTCTGGCAGGGCGTGCAGAAGGGCGAGCCGCTGCTGCCGCTCGGGCTGTTCAAGGACCGCAACTTCACGCTCGCGAACATCGCCATCACCGCCGTCGGCGTCGCGATCTCGTCGTTCGCGCTGCCGATCATGCTCTGGGCGCAGGACGTGCTGCGCTTCAGCCCGACCCAGGCCGCGCTCCTGCTCGTGCCGCAGGCGGTGATCTCTGCGGGACTCGCGCCGTACGTCGGCAAGAACCTGAACAAGTGGAACCCGCGGTGGGTCGGCTCGTTCGGTCTCGCGTGCTTCTCGGGTGCGCTGTTCTGGTTCGGGTCCCTGCTCTGGTCGGGCGCCGACTGGGGCTGGACGCTCCTGCCGAGTGCGCTCCTCGGGCTCGCGAACGCCTGCATGTGGGGACCGCTCTCGGTCTCCGCGACGCGCAACCTGCCGCCGGCGCTCGCCGGTGCAGGGTCGGGCGTCTACAACACCACGCGGCAGATCGGCGCCGTGCTCGGTTCGGCCGGCATCGCCGCGCTGATCGAGGCCCGGATCACGGCGGAGTTCCCGTCCGGGGCGGGCTCCACCTCCGGCGGCGGCGCGGAGCAGCAGGTCGGGGCGCTGCCCGCGTTCCTGCAGCAGCCGTTCGCCACGGCCATGGGGCAGTCGCTCGTGCTGCCGGCCGTCGTGCTCGTCGCGGCGATCGTGGCGGCGCTGTTCCTGGCGAAGCCGAAGCAGACCGCGGCATGGGGCTCGGGTGCCCCGGCGGCGACGCAGCCCGGTGCCGCAGCGCCCGCGGCCGACGGCGACCAGCACGCCGCGGCGGGTCGGCCGGCCGGTGCTCACGCTGCCGGTGCCGCGCCCGCGACCGCGGAGGACGAGCTCGCGGCGGTCGACCACCACGGCCGACACGCGGACGCGGACGCCTAGTCCGGCCGGGGCGCCGTCGTCCCGGCCGCCGGCGGCGTGGTCGTCGTCCCGCCGGCCCGCGGCGTGGTCGACGTTCACGACATCGCGCGTGTCGATCGACGCGTGCCGTGTCGTTCGATGCGCACGCAACCGGTACGCGTGCATCGTGCGACGTCGCACGTGTCGATCGACGCGCGTCTCGTCGCAGAACGCGCGCGACCCGCACGCCGGCCGGCCCGCCCGCCGCCCGCCGCACGCCGCCCGCGCTACCCCCGTCGCTGCAGGTGCGCCCGGGTGAGCTCGGCCATCTCCTCGTCGGACAGGGCGTCGACGGAGCGGGCCTCGCGGCGGTCGGTCCGCTGCCACCGGACGAAGAGCATCACGAGCACGGGCACGTCGGCGACCTCGGCGATGAACCAGAGCAGGTCGCCCGCCAGGTGCTGGTCGCGCAGCGGCGACGGGAACCACGGCTGCCCCACGGCCTGCACGAGCGACCCGTCGAGCACGTGGTTCGACACCCGCAGCACGATGCCGGGCACCGCGTCGAGCAGCAGCTCCACGAAGGCGAGCAGGAACTCGATCGTCACGAACGTCGAGCTCCGCAGGACCCCGGGTTCGGACAGCGGCGCGAGCAGCGTGAACCCGAGCACCGGCACGAGCACCGTGATGGCCGTCGCGCACACGCCCGACTGCCGGATCGCGGCGGACAGCGGGGTGAGCAGCACCGCGAAGAGCACCAGGCCGACGACGGGGGCGACGATCGCGTTCCCGAGCACCCGCACGGGTCGCGAGCCCATCACCCGGTCGGCGGTCGTGGACCACCGCGCCGGTCCACCGACCCGCAGGAGCGACACCGGGGCGGCGAGGGCGGCGAACGTCGGCACGGCGAAGAAGAGCAGTGCGAGCCGGAGCGTGAAGGCCCACCGGAGCTCCTGGTCGTACCGGCCGACGATGCCGAACTGCAGCACGGCGAAGAGCGCGAGCGCGGCGACGAACGAGGTCGTCCGCCAGGCCGACCACCGTGCCCCGCGTCGCCGTGCCCCCACGAGCCACCACAAGTAGGCCGCGGCGGCGGTCACGAGCAGCACCGCGGCCAGGGGGTCGAGGTGCCAGGTGCTCCAGAACACGTCGGGTTCGGGCGTGGGGTGCCTCCTGGTGGCGCGGCGGGACGGGCGTCGTCATCCTCCGCCCGGAGGCCCTCGGGAGCCTCCCGCGCGGGAGTCCCACCGGTGAGGATCGGCACAGGTGGTCGGTGAGCGGGTGCTCCGACACGCGCGCGTCGCGCATGTTCAGACGACGACCGTGTACGGTGGACGTTGTCTTGATCGATGCAAGAAAATCCATGCAAGCGAACCGATGCGGGAGAGGGGACGCGATGGACGCCGACGCGGATCTGCTGCGGGCCTCGGGGCTGCGGGTCACGGCACCGCGCCTCGCGGTGCTGCGCGCGTCCGCCGCGATGCCGCACGCCACCGCGGACGACATCCTCGGCGCGGTCGCGGCCGAGCTCCCCACGACGAGCCACCAGGCGGTGTACGGGGTGCTCGGCGCCCTGACCGGTGTCGGGCTCGTCCGCCGCATCGAGCCCGCCGGCAGCCCGGCGCGGTACGAGCGACGCACCGGCGACAACCACCACCACGTCGTCTGCACGATGTGCGGCGCGATCGAGGACGTCGATTGCGCGGTCGGTCACGCACCCTGCCTGACGCCCTCGGAGACCCACGGCTTCGCCGTGACGACTGCCGAGGTGACCTACTGGGGCATCTGCGAGCGCTGCGCCGCCGCCGAGCGCGACGACGCCGCGGCCGTCCCCGCCTGGAGCAACCCGAGCATCCCTGACCGAACCAACCGTTCCACCTGAGGAGGAACCGTGTCCGACCAGAACACGACCGGCCCCGCCGGCACCCCCACCACCACGACCAACAGTGGCGCCCCCGTCTCGAGCGACCAGCACTCGATGGGTGTCGGCGCCGACGGCCCCCTCGCCCTGCACGACCACTACCTGGTCGAGAAGCTGGCCCAGTTCAACCGCGAGCGTGTCCCGGAGCGCGTCGTCCACGCGAAGGGCGGCGGTGCGTTCGGCACCTTCACCGTCACGAACGACGTGTCGCAGTACACCCGCGCCGCGTTCCTGCAGCCGGGCAAGCAGACCGAGATGCTCGCCCGCTTCTCGTCGGTCGCCGGCGAGCAGGGCTCCCCGGACACCTGGCGCGACCCCCGCGGCTTCGCGCTGAAGTTCTACACCGAGGAGGGCAACTACGACCTCGTCGGCAACAACACCCCCGTGTTCTTCATCCGCGACGGCATCAAGTTCCCGGACTTCATCCGCTCGCAGAAGCGCCTGTCGGGCTCGCACCTGCGCAACCACGACATGCAGTGGGACTTCTGGACCCTGTCGCCCGAGTCGGCCCACCAGGTCACGTGGCTCATGGGCGACCGCGGCCTGCCGTCGAGCTGGCGCCACATGGACGGCTTCAGCTCGCACACCTACCAGTGGATCAACGCAGAGGGCGAGCGCTTCTGGGTGAAGTACCACTTCGAGACGCAGCAGGGCCACAAGACCCTGACGCAGGAGGACGCCGACCGCATCGCCGGTGAGGACGCGGACTTCCACATCCGCGACCTCTTCGAGGCGATCGAGCGCCGTGACTTCCCGAAGTGGGTCCTCAAGGTGCAGGTCATGCCCTACGAGGACGCCGCGAGCTACCGCTTCAACCCGTTCGACCTGACGAAGGTGTGGCCGCACGCGGACTACCCGCTCATCGAGGTCGGCACGATGGAGCTGAACCGCAACCCGGAGAACTACTTCGCGCAGATCGAGCAGGCCGCGTTCGCGCCGTCGAACTTCGTGCCCGGCATCGCGGCGAGCCCCGACAAGATGCTCCTCGCGCGCATCTTCAGCTACGCGGACGCCCAGCGCTACCGCGTCGGCACGAACCACGCGCAGCTGCCGGTGAACGCCCCGAAGAACGAGGTCCACTCGTACTCGAAGGACGGCGCCATGCGGTTCGACTTCCAGAAGGCCGAGGTGCCGGTGTACGCGCCGAACACCCAGGGCGGTGCCCACGCCGACCCGAACGCCACGGACGACGTGCCCGGCTGGGAGTCCGACGGTGCCCTGCAGCGCGCGGCCGCGACGCTGCACCCGGAGGACGACGACTTCGGCCAGGCCGGCACGATGTACCGCGAGGTCCTCGACGACGCCGCCCGTGAGCGCCTGGTCGGCAACATCGCCGGGCACGTCTCGAAGGTGACGCGCGACGACCTGCTCGAGCGCGTGTTCGCCTACTGGACGAACGTCGACGCCGACCTGGGTGCGCGCGTGCGCGCGGCGGTCGCGCCGAGCGCGCCGGGTTCGAACGAGGACCCGGAGAAGGTCGCCGTCGAGGCGTAGTCGCCACCACACGACGGACTGGAGGCCCGGTGCCAGCTGGCACCGGGCCTCCCGTCCGTCGTCCGGTCGGTCCTAGACCTGCTGGCCGTTGAGCATGATGGGCCCGGCCGGCCAGTCCTCGAGCCGGGCCTCGATCGGCAGGACCATCCAGCCGCCCTGCTCGGTCTCGGTCACGCCGGCGCCGTCCGCGGTGAAGGCCGAGAAGGTGCCGACGGCGCCCTCGAGCTCGTGCCAGCCGCAGCGTGCGTAGAAGGGGACGCGGTCCTCGCCGGTGCCGAGGAAGCCGAACGGCACGCGGAGCCCCTCGAGGACGGCGCGCGTCCGGACGAGCAACTCGCGCCCGACGCCCGTGCCCTGCAGCGACGGCGACACCGCGACGATGCCGGTGTCGCCGACGAGGAGGTCCTCGCCGCCGACGGTGACGTACATCCGGCGGATGCCGAGGTGCGCGAGGACGACGCCGTCCGCACCCCACCCGATCACCCGTCGTTCGGGCTGCATCCCGGCGTAGTCCCGGCCGCCCACGTACCAGTGCGACCAGTCCGGGAACGCCTGCCCCAGCATCGCCGCGATCGCCTCGTGGTCGGGGAGCGTCAGCGCGCTCTCCTCGACCACCTCCCACCGGATGTCTTCGCTCACGCGCCCATCCTGCCGGTTCCGTCTGCGCGTCCGTGCGGCCCGAGGCTCGGCCAGGCGGACAGTTTCGCGTCTGCTCGACCACGAAAGTGTCCGCGGAGCCGAGCCTCGGCGCAGCCGCCCCCGCCCGCGCCGGGTCAGCCGCGACCGGGCGCGGTCACCTCGATGCGGTTCGCCCACGGGTCCTCGAACGCCACGGTCCGGCCGTCGTCGGCGGTCTGCACGCCGGTGTCGTGCATGCGGGACACGAGCGCGCCGAGGTCGTCCGCGCCGGGGACCTCGATCCGGACCAGCCCGAGGCCGAGCCCGAGCTGCCGACGCCCGGCACCGCGGGAGTTCCACGTGTTCATGGCCATGTGGTGGTGGTAGCCGCCCGCACTGACGAACAGCGCCTGGTCACCCATCGCCGCGGTGGTCGCGAAGCCGAGCCGGTCGACGTAGAACGCCCTCGCGGTGGCGACGTCCCCGACGGACAGGTGCACGTGGCCGACCCGCCCCGGGCGCGACGCTGCGGACTCCAGCGCCGAGGACGTCAGGTGCTCCTGCACGAAGGCGTTCGGGTCGACGTAGATCGTGGCCATGTCGACCATGCCGTGCGTCCACGACCACTCGGTGCGGTCGCGGTCCCAGTACAGCTCGACGCCGTTGCCCTCGGGGTCCTGGAAGTAGAACGCGTTGCTCACGAGGTGGTCGGCGCTGCCCGTGAAGGTCCGCGGGTACCGCGTCGCGACGGAGTACAGCGCCGCCGCCAGGTCGGCCTGCGTGTCGAACAGGATCGCGGTGTGGAACAGTCCGGCCTCGTGCGGGGACGCTTGCCGCATCGCCGGGGCGTGCTCGAGCACCACGATCGGCGTCGCGCCGCGGCCGAGCACCGCGGTACCGCCGTCGTTCGTCAGGACCTGCAGCCCGACGCCGTCCCGGTAGTAGGCGACCATCGTGTCGAGGTCGGCGACCCGGAGCGTGACGGCGCCCATCCCGGTGTCCGCGGCGAGGAGGTCCTGCGTGTGCATGGCACCAGTGTGCGCCCGAATGGTTGACGCGTCAACCAAATGGGTCATCGCGCTACTTCGCGCTGAACCCGCCGTCCGTCTTCAGCAGCTGCCCGTTCACCCACCCGCCGTCCGGACCGAGCAGGAACCCGACCAGGGCGGCGGTGTCCGTCGGCATCGAGGGCCGTCCGAGCGGCGTCTGTGCGACCGCGGCCGCGCGGATCTCGTCGGTCATCCACCCGGTGTCGTTCGGTCCCGGGTTGACCAGGTTCGCGCTCACCCGTACGTCGCCGAGTTCGAGCGCCGCCCCGACGATCAACCGGTCGAGCGCGCCCTTGCTCGTGCCGTAGGGCAGGTTGAAGCCGACGTGGTCGCTCGTCAGCGCGACGACGCGACGACGGTCCTCCGGCGCGGCCGCACCCTCGCGGAGTCGCCTGGCGTACGCCTGCACGACCAGGAACGGCGCGCGGACGTTCACGGCCAGGTGCCGGTCCATCGACTCGACCGTCGTGGTCGCGAAGTCCGAGTCGACCGACTCGCAGTGCGACAGCACCACCGCGGTCACGGGCACGCCCGCCTCCGCCTCGGCTCGGCCCACGAGTGCGGCCGCCTGCTCCGCGTCGGCCAGGTCGACCGGGAGGCGCGTCACGCTTGCCCCCGCACGCTCGGCCTCGGCGACGACCGCGTCCACCCCGTCGGGGTCGGCCGCGCCGTGCACGCGTTCGTCGTACGGGCCCCACCACGACAGGGCGAGGTCCCACCCGTCGGATGCGAGTCGCGACGCGATCGCAGCGCCGATGCCGGCGCGCCGACCGACGCCGGTCACCAGGGCGAGGGGTCGGCTGGTGAGCGGTTCGTGGGTCATGGGTCGTGCCTCCCGTCCGTGCGACGCGACCGTGCGCCGACCCGCCCAGGATGGCACCGCACCCGGTGTCCGGTCGGCGGTACGCGCCGCAGCAGGGCCAGGATGGGAGGATGCCTCGTTCCCGCCCGCCCGTCCGGCCCCGTGAGCGGCGCGGCCGACCCGACCTGTCGACGTTCCCGGTCGAGCGCCTGCGCGACCGGTTGTCGTCGTACATCTACGGCAACATCACCGTGCTCGCCGTCGCCATCGCGGTGGACCCGGAGGCGATCCGGCACGGTTCGGCCGTGCTCACGGTCCTGGCGACCGCCGTGCTGACCTACCTGGCGCACGTGCTGTCGCACCTCGTCGCGCACGCCGTCGGCGACAGCGGGGACGACGAGGAACACCGGGAGACGTTCGGCGCGATCGTCCGCGACGCGAACCCCATCGCGACGTCCGGCCTGATCCCCGCCGTGCTCTACGCCGCCGCCTGGGTCGGCTGGCTGCCCGCGCCGTGGGCGCAGACCGCTGCGATCGTCATCCTCGTGGTGCGCATCGGCCTGGTCGGGGTGTTCCTGCAGCGCTTCAGCGGACGGCGGCCGTCGTTCCTCGGGCTGTGGGGCGGTGTCGTCCTGGCCGCCGTCGCCTTCGCGATCGGGCTCGTGAAGGTGGTGCTGACGCATTGAGTGGGACGCCGACCGAGCGGGAGCGTCCGCAGCGGTCCGGGTGGCGGTTCGTCCGTGACCTGGCGATCATCGTCGTCGTTGCGCTGCTGGCGTCCTTCCTGGTCAAGGCCTACCTCGTGCGCGCGTTCTCGATCCCGTC
Organism: Curtobacterium citri; assembly: GCF_030362955.1. NCBI lineage: Bacteria > Bacillati > Actinomycetota > Actinomycetes > Micrococcales > Microbacteriaceae > Curtobacterium > Curtobacterium citri. The sequence continues at coordinate 100,427 of NZ_JAUCML010000009.1, read as the reverse complement.
CGGGTCGATGGAGCGCACGCTCCTGGTCGGCGACCGGATCCTGGTGAACGAGCTCGTCCCCGGTGTGGTGCCGCTGCGGCGGGGCGACGTCGTGGTGTTCCGGGACCCCGGCGGGTGGCTCCGGGCGGACCAGGGCGACGACCTCGTCAAGCGCGTGGTCGGCCTGCCGGGCGACACCGTCTCGTGCTGCGATGACCGGGGACGGCTCTCCGTGAACGGGCACGCGGTCGACGAGCCGTACGTCGTGCGTGCGCCGGGGTCCGACCGGGTGGCGGCCGAGGACTTCTCGGTCCGGGTGCCGGCCGGGCGCATCTGGGTGATGGGCGACAACCGGTACGACTCGGCGGACTCGCGCGTGCACGGCACCGTCCCGTCGGACGACGTCGTCGGTCGGGCGTTCGTCGTCACGTGGCCGGTCGACCACTGGAGCGTCCTCGGCCGGTACGCGCACGAGTGGGACCGGGTGCCCGACGCCCGCTGACCGGCGGTGCCCACCCGGAGGGCGGAGCCGGTCGTCAGCAGGGCCGGGCCGTCAGCAGCCGGTGGTCGTGAGGGTCACCCGTGCGACGTCCTCGCCGGAGACCGTCGTCCGCACCGGGCACAGGTCCCCCGCCCGCACCGTGACGTCGCCGAGCGGCACCCCCGCGAAGTCCGCCGTGCCGCCCGGGAACACGCGCTGGTGCTCCGAGAGCTTCCCCGTCGCCGCGAAGACCTTCACCTCGTACGGGTGGTCGGCGGCGTCCCGGGACACCGTCACGGCGATCTGTCCGGTCGAGTCGTGCGCGCCGCAGCCGGTCAGCGAGACGGCGCCGAGCACGACGACGGCGAGGGCGAGCAGGGGGCGGCGGAGCACGACGACCAGGCTACGCCGCGCCGCGGCGTCCTCCGTACTGGGGACGGGCGCGATCCCGGCGGACCGGTAGCGTTGGACCATGTACCAGGGGACCTCACCGACCTCCACCGGCACCTCGGCCCAGGCCGTCCGTCGCGCCGCACTCGTCGCCGCGCTCGACGTCGTCGACGGCGGGCCCGAGGAGCGCTTCGAGCGGATCACCCGCATCGCTCGGGAGGCCTTCGGGGTCTCCGGTTCCTTCCTCAACATCGCGGGCGCCGAGGTCCTGACGATCAAGTCGCAGCAGAGCGACGCCGTGTACGGCCCGACCATCCCGCTCGAGGACACCTTCTGCGGTCGCACGCTCGACCAGCTCGGGCCCGTGGTCGTGCCGGACGCGCGCGCCGACGCCCGGTACGCCGACATGCCGATGGTCGTCGAGGACCCGAACGTCCGCTTCTACGCCGGGGTACCGCTCCGCGTCGGCGAGGACCACGTCAAGGTCGGCACGCTCTGCCTGGTCGACCCGCAGCCGCGCACGCTCGACGACGACGACGTCGCCCTGCTCGAGGAGCTCGGCGTCTGGGCGGAGCGCGAGCTCGCCACGGGTGCCGACGAGGACCGGCTGCGCGGCGTCCTCGCCGGGCTGCAGCCCCTGCCGGTCGCGGTGCCCGGGTACCGCCTCGGCGGGATGTCCGTCCCGCACGGCGTCGTGTCCGGCGACCTGCACGAGTGGCACCTGTCCGGCACCGCGCTGCACCTGACCATCGCGGACGTGATGGGCAAGGGCATGGCGGCCGGACTGCTCGCCGCGACGATCCGCGGAGCCCTGCTCGCACGTCCCGACGAGGACCCCGAGCGGGTGGTGGCCGCCCTCGACGAGCAGGTCGCGCCGGACCTCGGTCGCGCCGAGTCCTTCTCGACGATGTTCACCGGCCGGCTCGACCCCGCGTCCGGGCAGCTCGACTTCGTGGACGCCGGTCACGGCCTGGTGCTGCAGATGCGGGCGGACGGGGCCGAGCGCACGTTGCTCTCGAGTGACCTGCCGATCGGGCTGCACCCGGCCGGGCTGTCCCGGTCGACGGGGTCGCTCGTGCTCGAGCCCGGCGACGTTCTCGTGCTGGTCAGCGACGGCGCGCTCGAGCTCTGGGACTCGACGCTCACGTCGCTCTCGCGCCTCGGGGCGCTCTGGCGGCAGGAGCCGGACATCGACGCGTTCCTCGCCCGGGTGCGCGCCCGCGCGCTCGAGCACGACCCGGGGGACGACCTGACGGTCGTGGTCCTGGCACGCGACTGACGGCCGTCACGACGGCAGCGGACGGACGGGAGGCCCGTGGCGGCGTCGCCACGGGCCTCCCGTCCGTCCGGTGGTCGCCGGTCAGGCGCCCAGGCGCTCGATCAGTTCGGCGTACCGCGCCGCGGTGCGCTCGACGATCTCCGGCGGGAGCACCGGCGGGGTGCCCTGCCGGTCCCAGTGCGCGGTGAGCCAGTCGCGGACGATCTGCTTGTCGAACGAGTCGGTGCGGCCGCCGGAGCGGGCGTCCCAGTAGCGGCTCGAGTCGCTCGTCAGGACCTCGTCGGCGATCCGGATCGTGCCGTCGGCGTCGCGGCCGAACTCGAACTTCGTGTCGGCGATGACGACGTCGTGCTCCCGCGCGATCGCGGCCGCCTCGGCGTAGACGCGGAGGGACAGGTCGCGGAGCGTCTCGGCGTCCGCGCGGCCGACGAGCTCGACGGTCTGCTCGAAGGAGATGTTCTCGTCGTGCTCGCCCTGCGGGGCCTTGTACGCCGGCGTGTAGATCGGCTCGGGGAGCCGGTCGCCCTCGGACAGCCCCGCGGGGAGCGGGACGCCGCAGACGCTGCTCGTCTCGCGGTACTCCGCCCAGCCGCTGCCGACGAGGTACCCGCGGACGACGCACTCGACGGGGAACATGTCGAGCGGCAGCACGTGCATCGACCGGGCCGCCACGGACGCGGGGACCGGGGTACCGCCGCCGGCGGGGTCGACGAGGTGGTTCGGGACGTCGGCGATCCGGTCGAACCAGAAGCGCGACAGCCGGGTGAGGAGCTCGCCCTTGCCCGGGATCGGCGGCTCGAGCGCGAAGTCGTAGGCGCTGACGCGGTCGGAGGCGACGAGGAGCAGCTCGGTGGCGCTCGCGACGTCGGCCGTGCCCTCGGGCACGTAGAGCTCGCGGACCTTGCCCGACGACACGTGCCGCCAGCCCGGCAGCTCCGGAGCGGCGGTCACCGGGCGACCTTCGCGGCGATGTCGGTGCGGTACTGCGCGCCCTCGAGCGTGATGTCGGCGATGCCCGCGTAGGCGCGCTCGCGGGCCTCGGCGAAGTCGGAGCCGGTACCGACGACGCTGAGCACCCGGCCCCCGGTCGCGACGAGGTCGCCGTCGAGGACCGCGGTGGCGGCGTGCGCGACGGAGACGCCCTCGCGGGCGTTCGCGGCGTCGACCCCGGTGATGACGCGCCCGGTCCGCGGGTTCTCCGGGTAGCCCTCGCTCGCGAGCACCACGGTGACCGCGACGTCGGCGCTGAAGGTCGGCTCGGGGGCGCCGGCGAGCTGCCCGGTGGCGGCGGCGGTCAGCAGCGCGCTGAGCGGCGTCGTGAGACGGGGGAGCACCACCTGGGTCTCCGGGTCGCCGAACCGGGCGTTGAACTCGATGACCCGCACGCCCTGCTCGGTGACGATGAGCCCGCAGTAGAGGAGCCCGACGAACGGGGTGCCCTCGTGCTCCAGCCGGCGGACCGTGGGGAGCGCGACGAGCTCGGTGACCTCGGCGACGAAGGCCTGCTCGGACTCCCACCGGTCGGTGAGCCACGGCAGCGGCGAGTAGGCGCCCATGCCCCCGGTGTTCGGGCCGGTGTCGCCGTCGCCGAGGCGCTTGTGGTCCTGCGCGGGGCTGAGCGCGCGGACGTCGTGCCCGTCGCTGAGGAAGAACAGCGAGACCTCTTCGCCGTCGAGGAACTCCTCGACCACGACGGGTCCGTGCTGCAGCCAGTAGGTGGCGTGGTCGACCGCGGCCTGACGGTCCTCGGTGACCAGGACGCCCTTGCCCGCGGCGAGCCCGTCGGCCTTCACCACGTACGGGGCGCCGAGCTCGTCGATCGCGGCGACCGCCTGCTCGACGGTGCCGGCGGGGAGGGGACGGCCGGTCGGCACGCCGGCCTCGGCCATGATCCGCTTCGCGAACGCCTTCGAGCCCTCGAGCTGCGCGGCCGCGCCGCTCGGCCCGAAGACGGGGATGCCCCGGGTGCGCAGGGGGTCGGCGACACCGGCGATGAGCGGGGCCTCGGGGCCGACGACCACGAGCTCGATGCCGTTCTCGATCGCGTACTCCGCGACGAGGGGGCCGTTCGTCGGGTCGAGCGACACCGTCTCCACGTCGGCGGCGATGCCGGCGTTGCCCGGGGCCACCGTGATGACGTGTCCGGCTCCTTCCGCGAGGAGGGCCGTGGTGATCGCGTGCTCGCGGGCACCGGAACCGAGGACGAGAATTCGCACGCGATCACCCTACCGACGTCGACACGCCGCTCGCGATGCGACGGTTAGCCTGGGGACATGCCGCCGAAGAGGATCGAGGACGCCGACGGTCTCGCCGCGCTCGCCGCGGTGCAGGGCGGGTCGACGCTCCGGACCGCCGTCGCGACCGCGGTGCGGTGGACGCTCCAGCGACTGGCCGACGACGTGCCGGGCAACAGCGTCGAGGTGCGGGTGCCGCCCTTCGCGGCCGTGCAGGCCGTGCCGGGTCCACGGCACACCCGTGGGACCCCGCCGAACGTCGTCGAGACGGACGCGACCACGTGGCTGGCGCTCGCCACCGGAGTGCTCCGGTGGGACGACGCGGTGGCGCAGTCCCGGGTCAGTGCGTCCGGGTCACGAGCGGACCTGGCGGCGTTCCTGCCCGTCCGTACGACTGCCTGACGCCCGCACGGCCGCCTGACGCCCTCGGGCCGACCGACGGAGCGCGACTGGCCGACCGCGGAGGATCGCTGCGGGGTAGGTAGGTCCTACCGATGTGGTGGACACGAGCCCCTGCGTAACGTGAGTGTCGCCGGGATTCGGACCCGACCCGAACGGGTCCGAACCCGGCGACAGGGTCAAAGGTACGCGACATGTGCCGTCGTCTGTCAACCGTTCCGGCGAGTCGTGGCGCAGATTGCAACGTCCTTGCGTGGTCGACGACGTGATTCCGTACCGGGGTGGAACGTCTTCCGGCAGTCAGCGGTCGGAGCGCAGCGGTCCGCCGAGCATCTCGGCCAGCTCGGACCGCGCGTGCACGTCCCACTTCGCGAACACCCGCGACATGTGCGCGTCGATCGTCCGGACCGACAGGCCGAGCGACTCCGCGATGCGCCGGTTGCTCAGCCCGCTCGCGGCGAGCTCGGCGACCTCGTGCTCCCGGTTCGTCAGCGGCGGGCGCACGTGCCCGGCCGAGACGGCCATGCCGTGCGAAGCCAGGACGCCCTGCGCGGCGATGATCCGCACGCGGTCCCCGGACCGGACGGCGTCGGCGTACGCGACGATCGCGTGCGCCAGGGGACCGTCGACGCGGGCAGCGGCACCGCGCATCCGCGCGAGCGACGCCGAGGTGTCGCGCCCGGTCACCATGTCGTTCGCGTAGTGCAGCGTCTGGGCGTACATGACGGGCAACCACGCCCCGCTCGCCGTCGACCGCTCGGTGATCTCGTCGGCGTGCCGGAGCCCGGCCGGGTTGCCGAGGACGGACTCCGCCCACGCGATCGACACCGCGACCTGCTCGCCGAGGATCCGCATCGCCCGGAGCGGGGTGGTCCTGGCGCGCTCGAGCGCCGCGGTCGCACCCTCGGCGTCGCCGGAGTACGCCAGCGACAACGCCAGCCGCGCCCACGGGTAGGCGGCGAAGCCCCCGTGGTCGGCGACGTCGTACCGCTCGCAGGCGGCCGAGAACGCCGTGACCGCGTCCGCCCACCGGCGCTGCCCGATCGCCTGGTTGCCGACGCCGATGAGCTCGAGCGTGAAGTCGTACTTCAGGAAGGGGCTCGACCGCCGGACGGGGATCTCCGTGAGCAGGTCGGCGATGTCCCCGCGCCACACCTGCACCTGGTGCAGGACCGAGACGATCTCGCCGACGCTCCAGGGCGCCTCCTCGACGTGCTCGACGGCGGTCGCGAGGGAGCGCTTCGCCAGGACGGTGGCGTCCTCGAGCCGACCGGCGGTGGCCAGCGCCGTCACCGCGCAGGGGGCGACGCAGAGGAAGGACACCGGGACGGTCGGCTGCTCGAGCACCCGGGAGCGCTCGATCTCCGCGCGGACCTCGGTGAAGCGCCCGCCCCAGCCGAGGTGCGCGAGCCGCAGCAGCCGCAGCCGCTCGGCGGTCGCGGCGTCGACGAGGGGCATCGCCGCGTCGGTCAGCGCGACCGCCGCGTCGACGTCGTCGTCGTGGAACTGCCGGATGTTGGCCAGGGTCTCGCACGCCTCGACGATCGCGGCGTCGTCCACCTCGGTCGACCGCCCGGTCGCGATGCCCCACGCCGCCTCGGCGTCGCACCGGCCGGCCTCGCGCCCGGTGCTGTACGAGTGCGCGAGCGACCGCAGGCAGTGCACCGTCACCCGTTCGGTGGCGGTCAACGCGGTCCGGAGCGCGGCGGAGGCGAGCGTCACGCCGCTCTCGTGCTCCTGCAGCCGCACCGCGACCTGGGTGGCGTCGATCAGCTGCCCGACCGGCGGCAGGACGCCGCACTCGAGCGACCACAGCGCCGCACGCAGACGGGCGGCGGGCGGCGCGCCCTCGGGACGGGTGGTGCGGAAGGCGTTCGCGCGGGCGAAGAGGGTGGTCCGTCGGGCGACCGGCACGAGGCCGCGGACGACCTCGCCCACGAGCGGGTGCGACGGCCGGACGACGGTGGTGCCGTCCTCCGTCGAGTCGACGGCGACCAGGCCGAGCGCGACGACGCGGTCGACGTCCCCGCCGGAGACCATGCCGAGCAGCCGGGCCAGGGGGATCGGATCGGCGAGGGCCACGATGTCGACGACGTCGCGGAGGTCCTCGGGCAGCGCGCCGAGCTCGGTCCGGTACATGTCCGCCAGGCTGTTCGACGCCGTGATGCGACCGCGCCAGTACCACCCGGACGCGGTCTGTTCGAGCGCGCCGGACGCCAGCGCCGCACGGACGACCTCGCGCAGGTACAGCGGGTTGCCCGCGGTCGCCCGGTGCACCCGTTCGGTCGAGGCCGTCTCGAGCTGGGCACCGAGCGCCCGGGCCACGACCTCACCGGTCTCGTGCAGGTCGAGCGGGGCGAGGTCGATGCGTTCGAGCAGGTCGTCCTGCCACAGCGCGCGGAGCGCTTCCGGCAGTGCGGTGAAGTCGCGGCAGGTCAGCACGAGCCGAGCGCCCTGGTCGCGGACCAGCCAAGCGACGTAGCGGGCGGAGACGGCGTCGAGGTGGTCTGCGTCGTCGACCCGGAGCACGACGTCACGGTCCGACAGGTCGTCGAACTCCCGCAGGCGCTGCGCGGCGCCCGCGTCGTCGACCAGGTCGGCGAGACCGGCGGGCAGGTCGCCGAAGCGGTCGGCGACGGCGCTGAACGGCATCGTCCGACCGGACGCCACGGCGGTGATCGGCACGACGACCGTCCGACCCGAGGCGTCGCGACGTGCCACCCGGTCGGTCACCCTCTCGGCCGTGGACGTCTTCCCGAGACCGGGCGCACCGACGAGCGCGACGCTCCACCGGTGCTCGGCGACGACGGACACGGCGCGGTCCTCCTCGCGACGCTGCACGATCGTCCACATCACGCGTCCGGGCGCGGCGGGACGACGACGGCCGTTGATCGACTGTTCGCGCACCCCGTCACCTCCCGTTCGTGGTCGCCCGTACGTCCCCGGTCGAGCGGGTCCGGTGTCCGGGCTCGCACATCGTCCTCGACCGGGCGACCGGCACCCGACGCGCTGCGCGCAGTGGATACCGGCCGGTCGTCACATCTTGCACCGTCGCGCACGGGGATGAACAGGCCGGAGCACGTCCCACAGTGGGGGACAATGGGACGGTGAGCGACACCGACCGACCCGAGGACCGCCCGGCACCGACCCCGGCTGCGGCACCGACTCCGGCACCGGCACCGGCGCCGAACGCCGTCGAGTCACCGGACGAGGTCACCATCCGCCGTGCGCCGAAGTTCGGCGTCTTCATCCTCGGCGGTGCGGTGCTCGGGTTCCTCGCGACCCTCGTGATCGTGACGCTCACCATGGACATCGACCGCGGCGACCAGCAGGACGCGTCCTTCGGCACGCTCGTCGGCTACTTCTCGCTCTGGGGCGTCACCATCGGCGCGTTCGCCGGCGCCCTCGTCGCGATCGTCCTCGACCGGGTCCTCGCCCGTCGCGCCGCTCGCCTGACGGCGGAGCGGGTCGCGGTGGAGCCCGCGGAGGAGACGGTCGACGGCGAGGTCGAGGACCAGGGCGACGCGACCGGACCCGTGGAGCGCACCGACCGCTGACGGTCGCCACCAGCAGACGGACGGGAGGCTCCCCACCAGCTGGTGGGGAGCCTCCCGTCCGTCGCGTGGTCGCCGGGGCGACGCCGCTCAGCTGAGCTGGTTCGCCTCCACCCAGGCGAGGTACTCCGGGCTGACCGTGCCGGTCACGTACTCGCCCGTGAAGCAGCTCATCTCGAGGTCGGTGACGTCCGAGCCCTCGATGATCGCGTCGCGCATGTCGGCGACCTCCTGGTAGATGAGGTGGTCGCTGCCGAGCACGCGGTTGATCTCCGGGATCTTCCGGTCGTGCGCGATGAGCTCCGCACGGGTCGGCATGTTGATGCCGTAGACGTGCGGGTAGCGGACCGGGGGAGCGGCGCTCGTGAACGTGACCTCGTTCGCGCCGGCGGCCCGGGCCATCTCGACGATCTCGCGGCTCGTGGTGCCGCGGACGATCGAGTCGTCGACGATGAGGATGTTCTTGCCCTTGAACTCCGACGACATGGCGTTGAGCTTCTGCCGGACCGAGCGCTTGCGCTCCGCCTGCCCCGGCATGATGAACGTGCGGCCGACGTAGCGGTTCTTGAAGAAGCCCTCGCGGTAGTCGATGCCGAGCTTCTGCGCGACCTGCATCGCCGCGGGGCGCGACGAGTCCGGGATCGGCATCACGACGTCGATGTCGCCCGTGGGGGCGTACTGCGCGATCGTGTCCGCCAGGCGGTTGCCGAGGCGGAGGCGGGCGTCGTAGACCGAGATGCCGTTCATCACCGAGTCGGGCCGGGCGAGGTAGACGTACTCGAACGAGCACGGCACCAGGCGCGGGTCCTTCGCGCACTGCCGGGCGTGCATCTGGCCGTTCATCTCGATGAACACGGCCTCACCGGGGGCGATGTCGCGGACGATCTCGTAGCCGCCGGACTCGAGCACGAGCGACTCGCTCGCGACGACCCACTCGGGCTGGCCGGCCTCGTCGAACTTGTGCCCGAGGATGAGCGGACGGATGCCGTACGGGTCACGGAACGCCAGCAGGCCGTGGCCCGCGATGGTCGCGATCGTGGCGTAGGAGCCCTCGACGCGCTCGTGCACGCGCTCGACGGCGTCGAACACCTGACCGGCGTCGAGCTCGCTGCCGCGGACCTGGCCCTGCAGCTCGTGCGCCAGGACGTTGACGAGCAGCTCGGTGTCGCTCGTCGTGTTGAGGTGCCGACGGTCGATGTCGAAGAGCTCGCGGGTGAGCTCCCGCGTGTTCGTGAGGTTGCCGTTGTGCACCAGGACGATGCCGTACGGCGCGTTCACGTAGAAGGGCTGGGCCTCTTCCTCGTTGCTCGCGGCACCCTTCGTGGCGTACCTGACGTGGCCGAGGCCCATGGTGCCGAGCAGGGCCCGCATGTCACGGGTGCGGAAGGACTCCCGCACGTGGCCGCGTGTCTTGTGCATGTGGTGGACGCGACCCTCGACCGTGGCGATGCCCGTCGAGTCCTGACCCCGGTGCTGCAGGAGCAACAGGGCGTCGTAGATGGATTGGTTGACGGGCCCCTGCGCAACGAGGCCGACGATGCCGCACATTCGCGGTGTGCTCCAGACCGTAGGATCGGGTGGTACCGAACAAGTCTGCCACGCCCCGCGGAGGACCACGCATGCCGAACCCGTACGCAGCCGCCGGCGTCGACACCGCAGCCGGTGACCTGGCCGTCGAACTCATGAAGTCCGCCGTCTCGGCGACGCACAACGCCTCGGTGCTCGGGGGTGTGGGCGGCTTCGCGGGGCTCTACGACGTCTCGTTCCTGCGCGACTTCTCACGGCCGTTGCTCGCCACGTCCACCGACGGCGTCGGCACCAAGGTCGCGATCGCGCAGGCGATCGACAAGCACGACACGATCGGGCAGGACCTGGTCGGCATGGTCGTCGACGACATCGTCGTGGTCGGCGCGAAGCCGCTCTTCATGACGGACTACATCGCGTGCGGCCGGGTCGTGCCGAACCGCATCGCCGACATCGTCGCGGGCATCGCCCGGGGCTGCTCGGCGACCGGCACGGCGCTCGTCGGCGGGGAGACCGCGGAGCACCCGGGGCTGCTCGGCCCGGACGACTACGACGTGGCGGGTGCCGCCACCGGCGTCGTCGAGGCGGACCGGCAGCTCGGGGCGCACCTGGTGGAGGACGGCGACGTCGTCGTGGCGATCGAGTCCTCCGGGCTGCACTCGAACGGCTACTCGCTCGTCCGGCACATCCTGGCCGGCAAGGGTGTCGGCTACACCGACCAGCTACCGGAGTTCGGCACCGGGGTCTCCGTCGGCGAGGCCCTGCTCGAGCCGACCCGCCTCTACACGTCGCCGTTGCTCGCCCTGCTCGACGCGCGTCCCGGTGTCGTGCACTCGCTCTCGCACGTGACCGGTGGCGGCATCGCGGCGAACCTGGCGCGCGTGCTGCCCGTCGGCACCTGGGTCGAGGTCGACCGCGCGACGTGGACGCCCCCGTCGGTGTTCCGGGTGCTCGCGTCGATGGCGGGCACGCCGATCGAGGAGACCGAGGGCACGTGGAACCTCGGCATCGGGATGTTCGCGGTCGTCGCGGCCTCGGCGGCGTCCGACGTGCTCGGGGACCTGCGTGCCGCGGGGTTGCCCGCGTGGACGGTCGGCACGGTGTCGACCTCGGCGCGGGACCTCGACGGGTTCGAGCAGGGCGCCAAGGGTGTCGACGGGGGCGCGGTGCGGCTCGTCGGCGCCTACGCCGGCTGACGCGGGGCGGTCCGGCGCGGGGGCTGACGCTGCCCGCGCTCGGCGCCATACGCCGAGGTTCCGCAATTCTGCACTCTCGCGCTGCCACGCCTGCGGTCGTGGGACCTCGGTGATCCGCGCGCGGCGAGTCGTGCGACCTCGGCGTCCGGGACCGCGCGGGTCGCTCGACCGGAGCCGCCGCGCCCGCCGGCGCCCTGCCGAGCGGGCAGGACGTGCCGCTCGACCGGAGCCGCCGGTCCCGCTGTCGCGCTGCCGAGTGGGCAGGACGGGCCGCTCACGTTCGTCGAGCGTGCACGATCGGTCGCCCGGCGGCGCCGAGTGTGACGGATGTTGCACGCTCGCCAGGGCGGACCTGGCCCGGAGGCGCTGATCGTGGACGCTCGGGCGCGACGCTGCCGGAGCCGGAGCCGGAGCCGGTGTCGCGGGCGCCGCAGCCGCCGTCGCCCCTGCCGAGTGGGCAGGACGTGCCGCTCACGTTCTCCGAGCGCGCGTGATCAGTCGCCAGGCGGCGCCGAGCGTGACGGATCGTGCACGCTCAGCACGCCGCACGCCGCACGCCGCACTCGGCACGCAGCACGACCGCACCGCCGCCCGCGCACACGGAAACGCCGCGCGGCCCCACGGGGCGCGCGGCGTCGACGATGTGGGTCAGGCGGACTTGTTCTGGTCCTGCTGGGTCTCGAAGTCGTCCTCGTCGTCGCCGGGTTCCTCACCGTACTGGTCAGCCCAGCGGTCGACGTAGGAGTTCTCGTCCGAGTGTTGCCCGGCGGAGAGCTCTCGCTCGAGCGCACCGTAGTTCGTCTCCGGACTGAAGTACTTCAGCTCCCGGGCGACCTTGGTGTGCTTTGCCTTCTGACGGCCGCGCCCCATGCGTGACCCCCTCGTGATCGGCTCTGGTCCGGTCCTGGCGGGTGCAGGGTTGCCACCCGGGGAACCGAACGATTCGTGGTTTGAAATCTGCCGATCACTCTACCATGTACCCCGTTCCCGACTCGGCCACCGGCGTCCCCCGGAGATCGGCCGGGGGAGCACCGAAGACCTGATCAGGACTCAGGCGGGCAGGGGCTCGGGGACGCCGCGCTTGCGCCGTGACGACCGCAGCACCAGGGCGTCGATCGAGAACCGCCCCGGTCCGGTCAGGGCCACGGCGAGCGAGGCCACGGCGAGCACGAGCACGTACTCGAAGCCGCCGTCCTGGGCGAAGAACCCGGCGGTCGTGTGTGCGAGGAGGCCCGCGACGACCATGTCGACCGCGAGGAGCAGGCCGACGACCCGGGTCGCGACGCCGAGCACGAGCAGGATGCCGCCGACGAGTTCGAGGCCGGCGACGACGGGGGCCGCCACCTCGGCGAGCGGGACGCCCATGCCGGCGAAGCCCTGGGCGACGCCGGGGATGCCCTGGGCGAACTTCTGGGCGCCGTGGGCGATGAACACCACGCCGAGGACGATGCGGAGCGCGGTCAGGCCGATGGAGGTCGATGTCGTTCGCATGCGCCAGACGCTAACCGGTGACGCGTCATCGACCAGGGTGGTTCGGAGGACTGCCCGGACTTCGCCAGGACTCCCTCAGGCTGTGGTCCACCGAACGGCGGACCGCCACGGAGCACCGGTCCGCCGAACGACGGACCGGTGCCCGGTCGGGACGGACTCAGGAGTCGGTGCCGCGCCCGGTCTCCTGCTGCAGGCGCTCGATGTTCTCCGACGCCTCGGCCTTGTTGAGGTCGGCGGGGAGCTCCTCGCCGGCCTCGCGGGCGAGGGTGTCGAGGTAGCTGCGCTGCGGGCCGGTCATCGGCTCGTCGCCGGTCACCCACTGCGAGGGGTCCTTGCTGGCCGTCGTCGAGGGGTCGGGACGCTCGCCACCGAGGGTCTCGCCCTGGTGCCCGGCGTCCGGGGTCTGCTGCTGCTCTGCATCACTCATGGCGCCGAACCTACGCGCGGGGTCGGACACTGCACGCAGCGTGCCCGTCCCCCGGGACCCAGGACCCCGGATCCAGAGCCGAGGACCCAGGACCCCGGGTCAGGCGGGCGGGACCGGCGTGCCGGTGTACCGCACCAGGTCCGGCCCGATGCCGCTCGCGGCGATCGGCACCTCGTCGTCGCCGCGCCGCAGCCACACGGTCGCGGCGCGCTCGTCGATCCGCACCACCTCGTGCAGGGTGCCGTCGATCAGCACCGCTGCACGGACGTCCACCGCACCGGTCGTGGGTCGCGGCGGCAGCCCGACCACGTCGGCGTCGTACGCGGCGTACCGGCCGGGGGAGAGGAACGGTGACACCGGGGTGGTGACGACCTCGAGCCCGTCCGCGACGTCCCGGACCGCGACGAGCCGGACGGCCTGGTCGGTCGGCAGGGGGACGTCGACGACCGGCGCGTCGGCGGGACCGGCCAGTGCGCGGAAGGCGGGCCGACCGTCGGGGGCGAGCCGCGCCTCCAGGCCGTCGATCCGGACGCGACCGCGGCCACGCGAGTCGGCGTACAGGCCGGGCTCGAGCCCGGAGCGCCGCGCCTCGAGCCGGGACACGACCACGCGGTCCGGGCGGTACCAGTCGCGGAGCGTCGCCGGGTCGACCCAGCCGATGCTCGGGACGCCGCGGGTCAGGTCGTCGCCGTCGGCGGCGGGTCGTTCGTCGAGCGCGCCGATCGGGTGCTCCCCGCGCACGGCGACGAGGCCCGCGTACGGTCCGGCGGCGGGCGGCTCGTGGTCGAGCACCTCGACGCGCTTCGACACCTTGCCGCCGTGGCCGTCGAACGTCGCGAAGGTGCGCAGGTCGGAGATCGTCATGTCGCCGACGATGCTACGACCGTCTGCCCGGATCGGCCCAGGCGGGCCGGGACGACGGGCAGCAACGGGTGCAGCGGACGGGAGGCGCGCATCGCGTCCACCCGTCCGCTGCGGGCCGTCAGAGGGAGCGGCGCAGGGCCTCCAGCCCGTCCCGCAGACGCGTCACCGTGTCGTCGGTGAGCGTGCCCCGCGTCGCGCGGCGACGCAGGTCGGCGCGCACCTGCTGTCGGAACGACGCGACGGCCATCTCGACCTCGCGCAGTGCGCCGGCGCCGGCGGTCGGGACGTCCTCGGGCTCGTCGGCCGTCTGCCCGCGGGGTGCCTGGGCGCTCGCGGCGAGGTCCGCGCGGAGGGACCGCATTGCCTCGCCCACCGAGGCGCGGACCCCGTCGGCCAGCGTCCGGACCGAGTCGGCGACACCGGACTGGATCGCGGCGAGCTCCTCGGCGCGGGCGTCGAGCTCGGCCCGGCCGGCGTCGGTGATGGCGTAGACGGTCTTGCGGCCGTCGGCGGTCTTGGTGACGAGCCCCTCGGCCTCGAGCTTCGCCAAGCGCGGGTAGACCGTGCCGGCGCTCGGGACGTAGGCACCGCCGAACCGCTCGCCGAGGGCCTGGATGAGCTCGTACCCGTGCATCGGGCGGTCGGCGAGCATCGACAGCAGGGACAGGCGCAGGTGACCGTGCGCGAACACCGGGCTCATTCGGGGACCACCGTCTCGTCGGCTCCGGATCCCGGGGCGGGCTGCGCCGGTGGGGCGTGCAGGACCGCGATGTCGCCCGAGACCGAGTTCACCTTGAGGTCGAGCCACTGCCCGGAGAGGTCGCCGCCCTGCTTGACGTACGAACCGCGCACCCCGCGGATCTCGGAGTCGTCGAACTGCAGCTTGCCGGTCGCCGTGCCCACCGTGCAGCGGTACGGCACGCCGTCCTCGAGCCGGACGCTGACCGAGCCCGACACGGTGTTCACCCGGGCGGAGTCGGGGGTGCCCTGCAGGTCGAGGACGACGTCGGCGTTCACCCCGTCGGCCGTGAACCGCGGGATGGACCCGGTCGCGACGACGTCGCCGGAGACGGTGCGGACGGTCAGCTCGCCGTCGAGGTCGCGGACCGTGGTGGCGCCGGACACCGCGTGCACGGCGAGGTCGCCGGCGAGCCCGTCGACGACGACGTCGCCGGAGACCGAGTTGACCGAGGCGCCGCGGTTAGTGCCGGACAGCAGGGCGCCGGCGGAGACCACCCCGACCGTCAGCCGGGCGTCGCGGGGGACGAGGGCGCTGACGTCGGCCGTGGCGCGTCCGCTGAAGGACCTGAGGAACCCGAGCGGGTCGTCCCAGCGGATCTGCGGGTGGTCGATCGTGAGCGTGTCGCCGTCCAGCTCGATCTTGAGCGGCTTGCCGGAGACGCTGTGCACCTCCACCCGGGCGGTCGGCTCGTCGTGCGCGACGACGTCGACCTGTCCACCGGCGAGTCCGACGCGCAGCGCGCGGACGATGCCGGTGTCGATCACCTTGGGCTCCTCGACGAGCCACTTCTCCTGGGCCATGCTGCCTCCTCGAACTCGCGATGCATCGCGTTTGGTGGTGTCACGGTACATCGCGAGTCGGTGGATGTCACGGGGCCGGTCCCGTTCCCGGGACGACGGACGGCCCCGCTCCCGGAGAGGGAGCGGGGCCGTCGGACGGTCGTGCCTACTTCGCCTTGTCGAGCGCGGCCTGTGCCTGCTCGGCGGCGGCGTCGAGCGCCTCCTTCGGGCTCGTCTTCAGCAGCATCGCGGTCTGCAGCTGCGTCGACAGGGCGGCGCTCACCTCGCCGTAGGCCGTGATGGACGGACGGGCCTTGGCGTACTCGAGCTCGTCGGCGAAGGCCTTGAGCCGCGGGTTCTCCTCCAGGTACTGCTTCCACGTGGCGTTGTCCGCCGTGGCCTGGTTCGCGGGGAGCAGGCCCGTGGCGATGTCCCACTTCGCCTGGGTGTCCGGGCTGAGCCACCACTGCAGGAACTTCCACGAGGCGTCCTGCTGCTTCGTCGACGTCTTGATGATGTACGAGTTGTTCGTCCCGAGGTTCATCGCCGGCTCCTTGATGCCCGGCAGGGCGAAGACGCCGACGTTCTCCTTGCCGAGCGTGCTGTCGATCGTCGACAGGTCGTAGGCGCCCGTGATCGCCATCGCGGCCTTCTTCGACGTCAGGGCCGGGACGGCGCCGTTGGTCGAGGTGGTGAGCAGCGACTGCGGGTAGGCGGTGCCGTCCTCGAGCATGTCCGTCCAGCCGGTCAGGGCCTGCACACCGGCGTCGCTGTTGAACTCGACCTTGGTGTTGTCCTCGTTGAGGAACTCGCCGCCGGCGCCCCACAGCATCGACTGCCAGGTGAAGACCGGCCACTCGCCGGTGCCGATCGGCAGGTAGGCGCCGTACTGGGTCGTGCCCTTCGTGAGCTTCTTCGCGTCGTCCTGGAACTCGGCCCAGGTGGTCGGGGTGTCCGTGATCCCGGCCTCGTTGAACATCTGCTTGTTGTAGACGACCGCGTAGTCGCCGATGTCGGTCGGCAGCGTGTACTGCTTGCCGTCGAACTCGCCGGTCGACAGCATGCCCTCGGTGAAGCTTTCCTTCGTGATGTCACCGCTGCCCAGGTAGTCCTCGAGCGGGAGCACCTTGCCGGTCTCGATGACCTGCCCGGTCTGCTGCGGGGTGCTGTCCCCGAGCACCATGTCGGGCCCGGTGTCGTTCTTCAGCGCGTTGATGAGCTTCGCGTCGAACTGGTCGGACGAGGCGGCGTACTGCGCCTGGACCTGGATCCCGTCCTGCGAGGAGTTGTACTCGTCGATGAGCTTCTTCACCTCGGTGGCCTGGGGGCCGGTGTAGTTGTGCCAGACCGTGATCGTGGTCTTCCCACCGCTGCCGCCGGAGTTGCCGGTGACGGAGCCGCCGGAACACCCGGCCAGGGCCAGTGCGGCACCCACGGCGAGGGCCGTGGCGCCGAGCAGTCGCTTGCGCATGAGGTCGTCCTTTCTCGGACATCTGGGTGGAGCGAGGAGTGGAGCGAGGAGTGGAGCAGGGAGTGGTGCGAGGGGGGTACGGGAGGGGGGTCTGGGGTCAGCGGAGCCCGCCGGCCATCGCCGACACGATCTGCTTCTGGAAGATGACGAAGACGATGAAGACGGGCAGGATCGCGAGCGTCGACCCGGCCATCAGCAGGTTGAAGCTCTGGCTCGCGTTCGCCGACTGCAGCTGCGTGAGGCCGACCGACACCGTGAAGAACTCGGTCCGCGACGCCACGAGGAACTGGAAGAAGAAGTTGTTCCAGTTGTAGACGAAGGACAGGACGGCGAAGGAGCCGATCATCGGGGTCGCCATCGGCGTCACCACGGACCACATCCGGCGCCAGACGCCGGCGCCGTCGACCCGGCTGGCGTCCTCGATCTCGCTCGGGAACGAGGTGAAGAACTGCCGGAACAGGAAGGTGCCGAGGATCGACGGGATGTTCGGGACGATGAGGCCCTGGTAGCTGTTCAGCCAGTGCAGCGAGGACAGCAGGGTGATGAGCGGCGTGAACACGACCTCGAACGGCACGAGGAGCGCGGCGAGCAGGACGACGAAGACGATGTTCTTGCCGGGGAACTTCAGGCGCGAGAACGCGAAGCCCGCGGCCAGGCTCGTCACGATCTGGCCGGCGGTCGTCGCGATCGCCACGACAGTCGAGTTGAAGAAGTACAGCCCGAAGGGCGCGACGGTGAAGATGTCCGCGTAGTTCGACAGCTCCCACTGCCGCGGCAGGAAGCTCGGCGGGAAGGCGAGGGCCTCCTCCGAGGACTTGAAGCTCGTCAGCAGCATCCAGAGGAACGGGCCGAAGAACAGCACGACCGCGACGAGCAGGATGACGTGGCGCAGGACGGCCGGCGAGTGCTTGCGGAACAGCACCCGGAAGGGGCGGCTGCGGTGCGGACGGGAGGCACGGTGCGCGTCCGACGGGAGGGCGCGGGGAGCGATCTGGGTCACGGTGGCGGTCCTAGTTCAGCTCGATGGGGTCGCGGCGGTTGATGACCCGCAGCTGGACGACCGCGACGAGGATGCCGACGATGAGCAGGAGGACGGCGGCGGCACTGGCCGAGCCGCCGTGGAAGAACACGAAGCCCTGGTTGTAGATGTAGTAGAGGATCGTCTCGCTCGAGTTGATCGGACCGCCCTGGGTCAGGACGTAGACCTGGGTGAAGACCTGCAGGGCGCCGATCACGCCGGTGATCGCGAGGAAGCCCGTGGTCGGGGCGACCAGGGGGAGCGAGATCGTGAAGAAGCGGCGGATCGGGCCGGCACCGTCGAGCGTCGCGGCCTCCATGTAGGACTGCGGGATGTTCGTCAGCGCGGCCGAGTAGATGATCATCGTGTAGCCGACGCCCTGCCAGATCGAGAACACGATGACCGAGACCAGCGCCCACGGCTCGGACGTCAGGAAGCCGATGGGGGGTGCGCCGAGTGCGGTGACGACCCCGTTCACCAGGCCGCCGAGCGGCGACAGGATGAAGCTGAAGATCAGTGCGCTGCCGACGATCGGGGCGATGTACGGCACGAAGAGCAGCGCCCGGTAGACCCCGCGACCGCGGAAGGGCTGGGCGAGCAGCGCGGCGAAGAACAGCCCGATTGCCATGGTGACCGGGACCACCACGACGACGTACAGCGCGGTGTTGCCCGCCGCGCGGACGAACTCGCCGTCGCGGAACAGTCCGGTGAAGTTGGACAGTCCGACGAAGCCGTTGGTCTCGCCCGACGCCGGGTTCCAGTTCGTGAACGAGTAGAAGACCGTCTGTGCCAGCGGGTACAGGTAGAACAGCGCCAGCAGCACCGTCGTCGGGGCGATCAGCACGTAGCCCGCGCGGCCCTCGCGTCGTTCCATCCGGCTGGCGTCCGCGGTGGACGACCGTCGACCGGGAACGGTCACCCTGGTCGGGTTCTGAACCGCACTCGTCATGCGGACCTCCTCTTGGCTCGTCGTTGAACGCTAGGAATCGGCTGTTTCGAGCACATTACCGTTCGATCACCAAAAGTAAACAGTCGATTCTGCAACGACTTCGTTCGGCAATCGACCGTTTCGTCGCTACAGTGACGGCATGCACGAGCAGCACTTCCAGGACATGGCACGGAGCCCCGGATCGGTCGGGGACGTCCTCCGCCTGGTCCGCGTCTCGGACACCACCTCGCGCTCGAGCATCGCCCGCAGCACCGGCCTCGCGCCGTCCACGGCCTCGGCCCGCGTCGATGCCCTGATGGCCCTCGGTCTCGTCCGCGAGAGCGGTGCCGAGGGGTCGCGCGGCGGCCGCCGGGCACGACGGCTCGAGCTCGTCGCGGACGCCGGCTTCGTCGCCGCGGCCGACCTCGGCGCCCACCACGTGCGCATCGTGCTGACCGACCTGGCCGGCACGGTGCTCGCCGACACCGACGCGCTCGAGCACGGTGCCGGCACCGTGCCGGTCGCGGCCGGACCCCGTGCCTCGGTCGCCGCGCTGTGGGAGCGCTTCGTCGAGCTGGCCGCGGACAGCGGGCTCGACATGGCGCGCTTCCGTGGTGCGGCGATCAGCGTCCCCGCGCCGGTGTCGTACCCGGGCGGGAGCGTGGCGACGCCCTCGTTCGAGCCGTCCTGGCACGGGGCCGTGCTGCCCGAGCTGTTCGCGGAGTACACGGACGTCCCCGTCCTCGTCGAGAACGACGCCAACCTCATCGCCCTCGCCGAGCGTCCGGGCCCGGACCGCGTCGGCACCCTCGTCGCCGTGAAGCTCGGCACCCGCATCGGCTCCGGGGTCCTGCTCGACGGTCGGCTGCACCGCGGCGTGAGCGGTGCGGCGGGGGAGATCAGCCACACGCCGGTGGACGGCGAGGCCGCCATCGGCTGCACCTGCGGCGTGCCGGACTGCCTCGAGTCGGTGGCGTCCGGCGGAGCGATCGTCGCGCGGCTCCGGGCCGCCGGACACCGTGTCGGCGGGACGAGCGACGTCCTGGCGCTCGCCGCGCAGGGCGACACCGACACGCTCGACGAACTCCGCCGGGCGGGCGAGCACATCGGCCGGGTGCTCTCCGGAATCGTGAACTTCTGCAACCCGAGCGAGGTCGTGCTCGCGGGGGCGATGTCCGCCTCGTCCGTGCTCGTCGCGACGATCCGCGGGGAGCTCTACCGGTCGTGCCTGCCGATGGTCGCCGACGCGCTCGACGTCCGGGCCAGCGCCGCGCCGCGCGACGCCGGCATCCGCGGCGCCACCGTGCTCGCGGTCGACGAGGTCCTGGCGCCGACACGGATCGACGACCTCGTCCGGACGGCAGCGGAGCAGACCGCGTGAGCGCCGCGGTGGGGACGTCCGAGCGGCACGGCGCGGTCGTCGCCGTCGACGTCGGCGGCACCACGGTCAAGGGGATGGTCCGGGTCGGCGACGTCGTGCTCGACCGTGTCGTCGTCCCGACCTTCGGCGCTGCGCCGGTCGTCGACGCCCTGGCAGCCGGTGGCCCGGCGCTCGCCGCGATCGCCGCGGTCGTCGACCGCCTCGCTGCCGCCGCTGCCCGGGCCGGGCACCCGCTCGCCGCGATCGGCCTGTGCACCCCGGGCGTCGTGGACTCCCCGGCGGGAACGGTCGTCGTCGCGGTGAACCTCGACTGGCGCGACCTGCCGATCGTCGCGCTCCTCGGCGACCGGTACGGCGTCCCCGTCGCGGTCGCACACGACGCCCGTGCCGCGGCGACGGCCGAGATCGCCGCACGGACCGCGGCCGGGCGCGACGTCACCGAGCTCGTCTTCATCCCGATCGGTACCGGCATCTCCGCGAGCCTGGTCGTCGACGGCCGGCTCGTCGTCGGCGCCGCCGGGGGTGCCGGCGAGGTCGGGCACGTCTGCGTCCGACCCGGCGGCGAGCAGTGCACATGCGGACAGCGCGGCTGCGTCGAGGCGTACGCCTCCGCCCGGAACGTCGCGCGGCGCTACCGCGAGGCCGGCGGCACCATCGACGGCGGCGCCGAGGACATCGTCGCCGCCGTGGACACCGACCCCGTCGCCGCCGCGGTGTGGGCCGACGCGGTCGACGCCCTCGCCGCCGGTGTCGCGATCCTCGCGGCCGTGCTCGACCCCGCGGTCGTCGTCGTCGGCGGGGGACTCGGGGAGTCCGGCGAGCGACTGCTCGCCCCGCTGCGGACGGCCGTCGACGCCCGGCTCGGCTGGCGACCGTCGCCCCGCATCGAGCAGTCGCTCGCCGGCGCCGGCGCGGGACTGGCCGGGGCCGCCCTGCTCGCCACGGCCGCCGCCGCACCGGCACCAGCACCAGACCACGGAACCAGGAGGAACCCATGACCGAACAGCGACTCCGGATCGGCCTCGTCGGCGCGGGGGTGATCGCCCACGCCCACCTGCCGAACCTGCTCCGCATCGGTGACGTCGTCGTCTTCTCCGAGGTCGGTGCCGAGGAACTCGTGGCCGCGCACGGCGGCGAGGTCGTCGGCTCCCTCGACGAGCTCCTCGCCCGCGTCGACGTGGTGGACGTCGTCGTCCCCACCTACGCGCACGCCGAGGTCGTCCGTGCCGCGCTCGCCGCCGGCAAGGACGTCATCAGCGAGAAGCCCCTCGCCCGCACCGACGCCGACGCCGACGACCTGGTCCGCCTGGCGCACGAGGCCGGGCGGCAGCTCTACCCGGCGCACGTCGTGCGGTACTTCCCGGAGTACGTCCGCCTGAAGGCCGCCGTCGAGGCCGGGCAGCTCGGCGAGCTCGCCGTCCTGCGGTTCGTGCGGTCCGGTGCGTTCCCCACCCGCTCGGCCTGGTTCGCCGACCCCGCCCTCTCCGGCGGCATCATCATGGACCAGATGATCCACGACCTGGACATCGCGCGCTGGATCGCCGGCGAGGTCGTCCGGGTCAGCGCGGTGCACGTGCGGAAGGGCACCGTCGACCACCCCGTCGAGGCCGCGCACGTCCTGCTCACCCACGCCTCGGGCGCGATCAGCCACGTCGCGGGCATCTGGGGCCCGGCACACCTGCCGTTCGTCACCGAGTTCTCCGCAGCCGGCACGCTCGGCACCCTGTCGCACGACTCCCGCGACGAGCGGAACTACACGGCGGAGCTCCTCGACGAGGAGGCCGTCGGCGGCGACCTGCCGGAGCTCGACCCCACCGAGGACCCCTACTTCCTCGAGATCCGCGAGTACCTCGGGGCGTTCCGGGGCGGCGCGGTGCCGCGCGTCTCGGCGGAGGACGGCGCCACCGCCGTCCGGATCGTCAACGCCGCGCTCCGCTCCGTCGAGACCGGCCAGCCCGTCGACCTCGAGCCCGCCGCCGGCCGCACGCACGGGACGGTCACCGCATGAGCCCCCTGCGCATCGGCGTGCTGTCCTTCGCGCACACGCACGCGATCTCCTACCTCGCCGCGCTCCGCGCGATGCCGGACGTCGAGGTCGTCGGCACCGATCCGGACGGCACGTCGACCGGCACCGACCTCGTCGACCTCCGCGGCCGCGAGC
Organism: Curtobacterium citri; assembly: GCF_030362955.1. Lineage (NCBI taxonomy): Bacteria > Bacillati > Actinomycetota > Actinomycetes > Micrococcales > Microbacteriaceae > Curtobacterium > Curtobacterium citri. The sequence goes on along the minus strand of NZ_JAUCML010000009.1, from coordinate 78,129 downwards.
TCGCCGAGGCCCTCGACGTGCCGTACGTCGACACCGTCGAGGAGCTCCTCGCCCAGGGCGTCGACGCGGTCGTGGTCACGAGCGAGAACGCCCGGCACCGTGCCCTCGTCGAGCAGGCCGCCGCCGCCGGGGCGCACGTGCTCTGCGAGAAGCCGCTCGCCACGACGTGGGAGGACGGTCTGGCCATGCGCGCCGCCGCCGACGCCGCGGGCGTGCTCCTCATGGTCGCCTTCCCGGTGCGGTTCGCCGGGACCTTCGCCCGGCTCAGCGCGACGAAGCGTGCCGGACGGCTCGGCGACGTCCTCTCGGTGCGCGGCGCGAACAACGGCATGCTCCCGCTGACGCGGTCGTGGTTCACGGAGCCGGAGCTCTCGGGCGGCGGCGCGATCGTCGACCACGTGGTGCACATCGCGGACCTGCTCGACGCGCTCCTCGACGGCACGCCCGCGGTGACCGTCACGGCCGTGACGAACCGGGTGCTGCACGCGGCACGCGCACGGGCCGAGACCGCGGGCCTGGTGACGATCACCTACGCCGACGGCACGATCGCCGCGATCGACTGCTCGTGGAGCCGACCGGACACGTCGCCGACGTGGGGCGGGCTGGCCCTCACCGTCGTCGGGACCGAGGGATCGGTGGACGTCGACTTCTTCCGGCCGAGCGTCCGCGGGCTCGACGCTGCGAGCGGTCGGTCGGTGGTGCTGCCCTACGGGCCGGACTTCGACGCGGCGATGCTCGAGACGTTCGTGGCGGCCGTCCGCAGCGGGGAACAGCCCCAGCCCGACGCGGCCGTGGGGCTGCGTACGCTCGCGGTCGTGCTGGCGGCGCAGGAGTCCGCGGCGAGCGGCGAGACGGTGCGGGTGCGGTCCGTCTGACGCGACCACATGACGGTCTCAGGAACCGCCGGCCGCCGCCCAGAGCCGGCGCGCGTTCGCGAGCCCGCGCTCGACGGCGTCGACGTCGTCCTCGAGCCCCTCGAACTCGATCGACACCGGCCCGTCGAAGCCGCTCGCGACGATCCGCTCCACGATCCGACCGAGCGGCAGGTCCCCGTGCCCGACCACCGTGCCGAGCACCGCGCGACCGGCGAGGGTCGGCAACCAGCCGTCCGCGGCGGGCGGCGTCTCGCGCACCAGGAAGTCCTTGAGGTGCACGACGGCCGCGACCGGCAGCGTCCGCTGCACCGCCCGGAGCGGGTCGTCGTCGAGGCACACGAAGTTCCCGACGTCGAGCAGGGTGCGGAAGTTCGGTCGGTCGACCTCGTGCACGAGCCGCAGGATCCGCTCGCTGTCGTTGAACGCGAACCCGTGGTTCTCGACCATGGTGGTGATGCCGAGCGTCTCGGCGTGCTCGGCGACCGCACGGCACACCGGCACGACCTGCGCGAGCACCCGCTCGAACTCGGCGTGGTCCGCGTCCCGCCAGGCCCACGGCACCACGTCGTGGCGGAACCGGGTGATCCCGAGCCGGTGGGCGACGTCGAGGTGCTCGTGCACGCGCCGCACCTCGGCGTCGACGGTGGCGGGGTCGGAGAAGTCCGCACCGATCACGTGGTTCGCGAGCCCGATGCCGCGCGAAGCTGCGTGCTCGCGGATGCGGTCGACCAGGTCGGGCTGCCGGGGCAGGTCGTCGCCGAAGCCGCCGGCCGCGATCTCCAGGTGCTCGCCGCCGGCATCGGCGACGCGGTCGACCACGTCGAGGATCGTCAGCGCACCGCGCTGGAGGGAGCGGGCGTAGCTGTAGGAGGACACTCCGAGGCGCATGGCGCGACCCTAGCCGCTCCGGTCTCGCCGCCACCAGGGGTGCGGACGGCCCCCGCGCCGCTCGCGCGGGTGGGGGACCACGGCAGCCGACGGAAGAGCGGCATGAGCGGCTGGACCATCGGCCCGATCACGAACGCGGCGACCACCGTGCCGACGCCGACGTCACCGCCGAGGAGCCACCCGACCACGACGACGGTGACCTCGATCACGGTCCGCGCGAGCCAGAGCGGCCAGCCGAACCGTTCGTGCACGCCGACCATCAGGCCGTCGCGCGCACCGGTGCCGAGGCCCGCGCCGATGTAGCACGCCGTCGCGACCGCGAGCAGCACCAGTCCCGCCGCGAAGAGCAGGACCCGGGCCACGAGCCCGTCCGGCTCGGGGACGAGCCAGAGCACGAGGTCGGCGGCGGGGCCGATCGCCAGGACGTTGCAGAGCGTGCCGATGCCGGGCCGCTGGCGGAGCGGGATCCAGAGCAGCAGGATCACGACGCTCGACACCACGGTGATGACGCCGAACGACCAGGGCAGCACGTTCTCCAGGCCCTGCGTCAGGACCGTCCACGACCCGACGCCGACCACGGCGCGGACCTGCAGCGCGGTCGACGCGCCGTAGAGGAACAGGCCGACGAGCAGTTGGACGGAGCGCAGGACGAGTGCGGGGGTGCGGTGCATGCCGACGATGCTCGTCCTCGATTGGCCTGTTGGTCGAGAGCCAATCGCACTACGGTGGACCCGTGTCCCCGGTCTCGCTGAGCGCCCGCGCCGCCGCCCTCCTGCTTCCCGACTGGCGTGCTGCCAGCGGTGCCCCGGCGTACGAGGCGTTGTCCGACGCGCTCCGCGTGCTCGTGATCGACGGGCGGGTGCCGCTCGGCGTCCGGCTCCCGGCCGAACGCGGGCTCGCCGATGCCCTCGGGGTGTCCCGGACCACGGTCGCGAACGCGTACGCCCGACTCCGGTCCGACGGCTTCCTCGTGTCGCTCCGGGGCTCCGGCAGCGTCGTGCACCTGCCGCGGGACCTCGTCGGGCGTCCCGATCCCGAGCGGCCCGGCGGCGTGGTCGGGGACGACCTGCTCGACCTCCGCAAGGCCGCGATGCACGCCGCACCCGAGGTCGCCGAGGCCGTCGAGCGCGCGGTCCGGTACGTGCCCGCGGCGCTCGCCGGGATCGGCTACGACACGGTCGGCGATCCCGGGCTCCGCGCCGCGATCGCCGACCGGTACACTGAGCGCGGGCTGCCGACCGACCCGTCGCAGGTCGTCGTGACGATCGGCGCCCAGCACGCCATCGCGCTCCTCGCCCGTGTGCTCGTCCGCCGCGGCGACACGGTGCTCGTCGAGTCCCCGACCTACCCGCACGCGCACGAGGCGTTCCGCGAGGCCGGCGGTCGACTCGTCGGCGTCCCCGTCGACGCGCGCACCGGGTGGGACGCCACGGCGCTCGAGACGACGCTCCGCCGGACCGCGCCCGCGGTCGCCTACCTGATGCCCGAACTGCACAACCCGACCGGGGCGACCATGTCCGCCGCCACCCGCGAACGCCTGCTCACCGTCGCGGCGTCGACCGGGACCGTCGTGGTGGCCGACGAGACGATGGGCGAGCTCCGCATCGACGGGACGCCCGCGCCGCCGCTGGCCGCGGCGGACCCGGCGGTGGTCATGATCGGCTCGGCGGCCAAGGTGTTCTGGGGCGGGCTGCGGATCGGGTGGATCCGCGCGGACCCGGACCTGCTGCAGCTGCTGCTCCTCGCCCGCCCGACGGGCGACCTCGGCACGCCCGTGCTCGACCAGCTGGTCGCGCGCGAGCTCGTCCCGCGCACCGCGGCCGTCCTGGCGGCGCGGCGCACCGCCCTGCGCACCGGTCGCGACGACGTCGTGGCCGCGTTGCGCGCGCGCCTGCCCGAGTGGGACGTCCCGTCGCCGGACGGCGGCCTGACGACGTGGGTCGGGCTCGGCCGGCCGGTGTCGAGCGCGCTCGTGCTCGCGGCGCGTGCCGAGGGCGTCGTGCTCGCCTCCGGCGGGGTGTTCGGCCCGGACGGCGGGTTCGAGCGCTTCCTGCGGGTGCCGTACACGATGGGGGCGGCCGACCGGGAGCGCATGGTCGAGGTGCTCGAGCGAGCGTGGGCCCGCGTCGGGGGCGAGGGCACGGGCGTCCGCGGGTCGCTCGCCGCGGTCGTCTGAGCGGTGTCGGGCGGCCGGTTCTGTTCGCAGGTGGAACTGCGAGGATCGGCTCGTGCACTTCCTCTCGGTCTTCAGCCTCCGCAACCGTGCCCTCATCGCGCTCGTCACGATCGTCGTCGCGGTGTTCGGCGGCATCGCGCTGACGAACCTCAAGCAGGAGCTCATCCCGAGCGTCCAGTTCCCCCAGGTGGCGATCGTGAGCGCCTACCCGGGCGCGACGCCGGAGGTCGTGTCGAACGACGTCTCGACGAAGATCGAGCAGGCGATCCAGGTGGTGCCGGACCTCGAGTCGACGAGCGCGACCTCGTCCACCGGGCAGAGCGTCGTCTCGGCCTCGTTCGACTACGGCTCGAACCTGGCGAGCGCCGAGGACAAGATCCAGACCGCGGTGAACGCGCTCTCGTTGCCGGACACCGTGCAGACGCAGATCGTCACCGGGTCCTTCGACGACCTGCCGGTCCTGCAGCTCGCGGTGACCGGCTCCGGCAACCAGGAGCAGCTGGTCGACCGGTTGAACGCGACCGCGGTGCCGGACCTCGAGAAGCTCGACGGCGTCCGGCAGGCCGACGTGTTCGGCAACCCGGGGCGTCGCGTCGTCATCACACCGAACGAGGACGAACTGGCGTCGCGGGGGCTCACGACGCAGTCGATCTCGGACGCGCTCGACGACAACGGCACGCTCATCCCGGGCGGCACCATCACGCAGGACGGCCGGACGCTCTCGGTGCAGACGGGTGCGCGGATCGCGTCCTTGGACGACATCCGCGGGCTGCCGCTGACCGCGTCGAGCGGGTCGGGGTCGTCGGGCTCCGGGTCGGGGTCCGGCTCGTCCGGTTCGACCTCGGGTGCCGGCGGTGCCGCGACCCAGGGCGGCGCCGCGGCCGGCACACCGGGAAGCGCGGGGACGGGGACCGGCACCGGAGCCGTCGGTTCCGGTGACGGCACGGCCGGCGGGACCGCCGCGGGCCAGTCCGGCGCGGGCCAGACCGGCACCGGGACCACCGCGACCGGCGGGACGGGCGCGAGCACGGCCTCCACGCCGACCTCGCTCGGTGACGTCGCGACCGTGCAGATCGAGGAGTCGCCGCGCACGTCGATCAGCCGTGTCGACGGCAAGACCGCGCTGACCATCGCCATCACGAAGACGCAGGAGGCGAACACGGTCGACGTCTCCGAGACGGTGAAGGCCGCCCTGCCCGGCATCGAGGCGAAGGTCGCGGGCTCCCCGCAGTTCACCGTCGTCTTCGACCAGGCCCCCTACATCCAGCAGTCCATCGACTCGCTCGCCGAGGAGGGGCTGCTCGGCCTCGGCTTCGCGGTCGTCGTCATCCTCGTGTTCCTGCTGTCCTGGCGCTCCACGCTGGTCACGGCGATCTCGATCCCGACGTCGGTGCTGCTCGCCGCGATCGGCATGCAGGCGGCCGGCTACACGCTCAACATCATCACGCTCGCCGCGCTGACGATCGCGATCGGCCGCGTGGTCGACGACTCGATCGTGGTCATCGAGAACATCAAGCGGCACCTGCAGCCCGGGGTCGACCGCGGACGGGCGGTGCTCGACGCCGTGCGCGAGGTCGCGGGCGCCGTGACCGCGTCCACCCTCACCACCGTGGCGGTGTTCCTGCCCGTGGCCTTCGTCGCCGAGCTCGTCGGCGAGCTCTTCCGGCCGTTCGCGCTCACGGTCACGATGGCGCTGATCGCATCGCTGCTCGTGTCGCTGACGATCGTGCCGGTCCTGGCGTACTGGTTCCTCCGGGCGCCGCGGACGCACCGGCACGCCGACGTCGGCCGTGCCCGGGAACCGCAGCCCGCCGCCTCCGCCCCGGCCGCCGCGACCGGTGCCCTGGCCTCCGCCGACGACCTGCACGACGCGGGCGCCTCCGACCGGCTGCGCCGCGGGTACCTGCCCGTGCTCCGCTGGGCGATCGGTCGTCCGGCGCTCGTGCTCGTCCTCGCCCTGCTCGTGCTCGGTGGCACCGTCGCGGCCGTCCCGTTCGTCAAGACGAACTACCTCGGCGACTCCGGGCAGAACACCTTCACCGTGACGCAGGACCTCGAGCCGGGCACGAGCCTCGACGAGCAGTCGGACGCCGCCCGCAAGGTCGAGGGCGTCCTGCGCGACGTCTCCGGCGTCGAGACCGTCCAGACCACCATCGGGTCGAGCGGCCAGTCCATCCAGGCGGCGTTCGGCGGTGGTGCCTCGGCGTCGGTGCAGTACAACGTCACGACCGACGCGGGTGCCGACCAGACGACGATCCAGTCGGCGGCCCGTGACCGCATCGGGCGGATCGACGGCGTCGGCGAGGTCAGCCTGTCGTCGGGCGGCGGCGGGTTCGGCGGGTCGAGCGACATCGAGGTCGACGTCACCGCGCCGACCCAGGCCGAGCTCGAGACCGCGGCCGGCAAGGTCCTCACGCAGATGCGCGGCGTCGCGGGCACGACCGGGGCGACGAGCAACCTCTCCGCCGCCGAGCCGTACCTGGCCGTGAAGGTCGACCGGAGCAAGGCGGCCGAGCGCGGGCTCACCGAGACGCAGGTCGGCGGGATCGTCGCCGCGTCGGTGTCCCCGCGCGACACCGGCAGCGTCGAGATCGACGACGCCACCCTCGACGTCTACATCGCCGACCCGGAGCCGCCCACGACGATCGACGCCCTGGAGGCGCTGTCGATCCCGACCGCGAGCGGTGACGTCCCGCTGTCCGACGTCGCCACGATCGAGCAGTCCGACGGACCGACGACGATCACGACGTCCGACGCGGTCCGCACCGCGACCATCACGGTGACGCCGGACTCGACGAACCTCGGCGAGGCCGTGCAGAACGTCACGGCGGCGGTGGACCGGCTCGACCTGCCTCGCGGCGCGTCGGCGACGATCGGCGGTGTGGCCTCGAGCCAGTCGTCGGCGTTCAGTCAGCTGCTGCTCGCGGTGCTGGTGGCCGTGCTCATCGTCTACGTGATCATGGTCGCGACGTTCCGCAGCCTGCGGCAGCCGCTCATGCTGCTCGTCTCGATCCCGTTCGCGGCGACCGGTGCGGTCCTGCTGCAGATCGTCACGGGCATCCCGCTCGGTGTCGCCTCGATCATCGGCCTGCTCATGCTCGTCGGCATCGTCGTGACGAACGCCATCGTGCTCATCGACCTCGTGAACCAGTACCGGCGCCGGGGACTCCGGGTGCGCGAGGCCCTGGTCGAGGGCGCGACCCGGCGACTCCGGCCGATCCTCATGACGGCACTGGCGACGATCTTCGCGCTGCTGCCGATGGCGGTCGGGCTCACCGGGAAGTCCGGGTTCATCTCGCAGCCGCTCGCGCTGGTCGTGATCGGTGGGCTGGTGTCCTCGACGCTGTTGACCCTCGTGGTGCTGCCGGTGCTCTACTCGGTGGTCGAGGGGTTCTTCGAGCGACGGGCCGACCGACGGGCGGCGCGGGCCGCGGAGCGTGACGGGGCCGACACCGGCACGGCGGAGGCGTAGCGCGGCGCTCGGCTTAGTCGCGGGAGCCGGACTCCTCGGCGTCGACCTCGCGGAACCACGAGACGACGACGCAGGTCAGCGTGACGAGGAACACGATCGCGGCCCCCTGCGCGGCGACGGCCATGCGGCCGGTCGCTGCCGAGTAGCCCCCGAAGGCCACCGCGGCCGTGAACGACAGCCCGAGGAGGAGCTCCGCGTAGGTCCGGACGGAGCTGCGGTGGGGCCACTCGGTCGGGACGCTCAGGGGACGGTCGATGGTGTCGGTCACACAGGAAGTCTGCGCGGAGCGCTCAGCTGCCGCACACCCGAATCCGGGTGCCACCCGCACGGGGCACGGCGCACCCGACTACCCGAGCCGCGCCCGCAGGAAGGCCACGACCCGCTCGCTCATCGCCCGGTCGAGCTGCGCGATCGAGTGGGCCGTGCCCTCGACCGCCACGAACGTCACGGGCACGTCGTGGGCACGCAGCGTCGCGACGAACTCCTGCGACTCCCAGAGCGGGATGAACTCGTCGGTCGAGTGCCCGACGAAGAACGGCGGGGTGTCCGCGGTGACGTGGGACCCGGGCGACGCCTGCTCCGCGGCCGGACAGTCGGCGTACGTCCGGCAGCCCAGGTAGAGCAGCTGCTTGCGCTGGAACGAGGCGGAAACCCCGTCCGGCTCGGTCGACCGTGCCGTCAGGTCCGTCGGACCGCTCAGGTCCACCACCGCGCGCACCCGGTCGCCGGCGGCCCAGGCGGCGGACTCGTGGTCCTGGACGGCGAGCAGCGCGGCGAGGTTGCCGCCGGCGCTGCCGCCGAACAGGCCGACCCGGTCGGGGTCGATGTCGTAGGTCTCCAGGGTCGCCGGGCGGAACACCCAGTCGAGTGCCCGGCGGACGTCGTCGTACCCGGCGGGCCACGGGTCGGTCGGGGCCAGGCGGTAGTCGACGTTGACGGTCACGAAGCCCTCGGACGCCAGGTACTGGCAGACCGCTCGGTAGGCCGCGGTCGCCTTGTCGCCGTGCGACCAGCTGCCGCCGTGGATCATCATCACGGCCGGGCGGCCCGACGATGGGCGGGGGTCCGCCCGGGCGGGGTCCGCCGCCGTGCTGGGCGAGCGCGAGGGCGAGGGTGTCGGTGTCGCCGTGGTGTCGGGCGCGCTGTCCGGCGGCAGGCAGACGTCGAGTCGCTGCAGGTCCGCGGAGCCGTACGGCACGTCGGCCACGACGTCGATCCCCGGGTAGCGCAGCGAGAGCGGGTAGATCACCGGCTCGGCCGTCACGGTCTCGTCCCGGTCCGCCGCGGGGGCGCCGCTGCACGACACGAGCGCACCGAGCACCGCCCCCGCGGTGAGGAGTGCGAGCAGTGTCCGGCGGCCTGTCCTCATCGGCGTCCACGCTAACCCGCGGTCCCGTGCGCCGCGTCCGCTGCGTCCGCCGCCGAGCCTCCGGTGCCAGGACGGGCCCGCGGTGCCAGGATGGAGGAGACCCGCAGGAGGACCCGTGAGCCGTCGCAAGGCCTGGAACACCGACCCCGAACCGCTGCTCCGCGTCGAGGAGGGCTTCCGCCTGGACCGCGTCGACCCCGACGGCACCCCGGGCTTCCCCGGGCGCAAGATCGACGGGCTCGAGTCGCTCGCCACCGGCGCTGATCGCCTGGCGGCCCTGCAGGAGCGACTGCACGCCGCGAGCACGGCGGGGGACGAGCGCCGCGTGCTCCTCGTGCTGCAGGCGATGGACACCGCGGGCAAGGGCGGCATCGTCTCGCACGTCGTCGGCGCGGTCGACCCGAACGGCGTGCACTACGCCGGCTTCGGTGCCCCCACCGCCGAGGAGCGCGAGCACGACTTCCTCTGGCGCGTCGAGCGCGAGCTCCCGCGGGCCGGGCAGCTCGGGGTGTTCGACCGGTCCCACTACGAGGACGTCCTCATCCAGAAGGTGCGGTCGATGGCCCCGCCCGAGGAGATCGAACGCCGCTACGGCGCCATCGTCGAGTTCGAGGACCGGCTCGTCGCCGCGGGTACGACCGTCGTCAAGGTGATGCTGCACATCTCGAAGGACGAGCAGCGCGAGCGGCTCGGCGACCGGCTCGACCGCCCGGACAAGCACTGGAAGTTCAACCCGGGCGACATCGACGAGCGGCTCCTCTGGGACGAGTACCAGGAGGCCTACCAGACGGTCTTCGACCGGACCTCGACGGCGCGTGCACCCTGGTACGTCGTCCCGGCGAACCGCAAGTGGTACGCCCGCCTCGCCGTCCAGCAGCTCCTCCTCCGCGCCCTGGAGGACATGCAGCTCAGCTGGCCCGCGGCCGACTTCGACGTGGCCGAGCAGCGGCAGCGGCTCGCGGAGTCCTGATCCCGGGCTCCGGTCGGGAGGCCCGCCCCACCCCGTCCCCGCGGCTCACGTCCGCCCCGGGGCTGGCGGGCGCGCGCCGGGTCGCGTAGACTCACTCGGTCGGCCTTCGACGCCGTGACACTGTGATCACGGCCTTTGCTCGGGTGTGTGTTGTTCGAGGGCTGGATTCACGTCGAACCGCGACGGGAAGAACCCCCTCTCCGCCTCATGAGCCTGCGCCGACGTCGCTGCCGGGCACGCGGACGTCTGCACCCCGGAAAGAAGTCATGGCCCCGTACGACAAGGGCGCGCGTCAGCGTGCCGACGACCGAGTCCGCCACGCGAACGGCACCCCCGCCGCTCGCTCCAGCAAGCACCGCGGCTACCGCGCCGCCGACCCGTCGCAGCCGCGGCAGAAGCAGCGCTGGGACGCCGATGCGCGCCGCGGCCGCGAGGCGCAGGGCGAGCGTCCGGCCCGCCCGAACTGGGAGCCGCGCGACGGTGGTCAGCGCCGTGACGACCGCGGTGGTCGCGGGTTCGACCGCAACGAACGCGCCCCGCGCCGGTTCGAGCGTGACGACCGTGCACCGCGTCGTGACGACGACCGTGGTGGCCGTCGGTTCGACCGTGACGACCGTGCCCCGCGTCGCTTCGACCGCGACGACCGTGCACCGCGTCGTGACGACGACCGTGGTGGCCGTCGGTTCGACCGTGACGACCGCGCTCCGCGTCGCTTCGATCGTGACGAGCGTGCCCCGCGCCGTGACGACGAGCGTGCTCCGCGTCGGTTCGACCGCGACGACCGTGCTCCGCGCCGTTCGTTCGACCGTGACGACCGTGCGCCCCGTCGTGATGACGACCGCGCGCCCCGCCGCTTCGACCGTGACGACCGTGCTCCCCGTCGTGATGACGACCGCGCGCCCCGCCGCTTCGACCGTGACGACCGTGCTCCCCGTCGTGACCAGGACGACCGTCAGCGCCGTTCGTTCGACCGCGACGACCGTGCTCCCCGTCGCTTCGACCGCGACGACCGCGCCCCGCGTCGTTCCTCCGACCGCGACGACCGCCCCCAGCGCCGCTCGTTCGACGAGGACCGCGCTCCCCGCCGCGACCGCGACGACTCCCGCGGCTCGTACGTCCCCGCCGACGACGTCAAGCTCGAGAAGCTCCAGGCCGAGGCGACCGTCGCGGCCGACGTCGAGGGCGTGAGCTTCACCGACCTCGGGATCGGCGGCAACATCTCCCGCACGCTCGCCGAGATGGGCGCCACGAGCCCGTTCCCGATCCAGGCCGCGACGATCCCCGACGTGCTCGCCGGCAAGGACGTGCTCGGCCGAGGCCGCACCGGCTCCGGCAAGACCATCGCCTTCGGTGCGCCCCTCGTCGAGAAGCTCATGGAGCACGGCGGCGGCACGAAGCGGAAGATGGGCCGCGCCCCGCGCGCGCTCATCCTCGCCCCGACGCGCGAACTCGCCCTGCAGATCGACCGCACGGTGCAGCCGATCGCCCGCTCGGTGGGCCTCTTCACGACGCAGATCTACGGCGGTGTGCCCTACGGCCGCCAGGAGGGCGCCCTCGAGCGCGGTGTCGACATCATCGTCGGCACCCCCGGTCGCGTGCAGGACCTGATGAACAAGGGGAAGCTCGACCTCAGCGAGGTCGTCGTCTCCGTGCTCGACGAGGCCGACCACATGTGCGACCTCGGGTTCCTCGAGCCCGTGCGGGAGATCCTCTCGGCCACGGCCGAGGTCACGCCGCAGGGCAACCGGGCGCAGAAGCTCCTGTTCAGCGCGACCCTCGACGCGCAGGTCGCGTCGCTGGTGTCCGAGTTCCTGCACGAGCCGAGCGTCCACGAGGTCGCCGGCGAGGACCAGGCCTCCTCGACCATCGACCACCGCGTGCTGGTCGTCGAGCAGCGCCAGAAGGACCAGGTCCTCGAGGAGCTCGTGGCCGGTGACGGCAAGACGATCGTCTTCGCCCGCACCCGCGCCTACGCGGAGCGTCTGGCCGACCAGTTCGAGGACGCCGGCATCCGTGCGACCTCGCTCCACGGCGACCTGAACCAGTCGCGGCGCACCCGCAACCTGCAGCTGCTCACGAGCGGCCGGGTGAACGTGCTCGTCGCGACCGACGTCGCCGCGCGCGGCATCCACGTCGACGACGTGTCGCTCGTCGTGCAGGCCGACGCCCCGGACGACTACAAGGCCTACATGCACCGCTCGGGCCGCACGGGTCGTGCCGGCAAGGAGGGCACGGTCGTGACGATCGTCCCGCGCGGTCGCATCCGGAAGATCGAGGGCATCCTCGAGAACGCCGAGATCGAGGCGGACCTCGTGCAGGCGGCGCCCGGTGACGGCATCGTGGCGGAGCTCGCCGCGCGCTAGTCGCGACCAGACGACGGACGGGAGGCGCGGTGCCAGCTGGCACCGCGCCTCCCGTCCGTCTGGTGGGACCGGTGTCAGCGGTTGAAGAAGAGCAGGCCCCGCACGTAGCCAGCCTGGCCGGCGTGCTGCGTGCAGTCGTCGAGGATGCTGACCAGCCGGGCCCCGCGCGTCACGGGCGGGTCCCACGCGTCGTCGACCACGGGGTCGAGGTCGTCCGGACCCAGCGTCGCCAGGTAGGCCGCGGTGCGTTCGTGCACGGCGCGGAGGTAGCCGTTCAGCAGGTCCGCCGATGCGCGCACGCGACCGACGTCCTCGCGGGACATCCCGTAGCCGAGCGCCTCGGCCGGGAAGGGCAGGCCGAAGCGCTCCACCCAACCGTCCGCGGTCCAGACCTGCTCGGTGCCCGCGAGGTCCGCGACCTGTGCGTCCTGCCCACGGGCGGTGTGCCAGGCCAGCCATGCGAGCGTGTTGGCGCCCGCGGCCGGGCGGGCGGCGAGCTGGTCCGTGGAGAGGCCGTCGAGCGCGCGCGCGACGGTCTCGGGCACGCGGGCGAACGCTTCGGTGAGGAGTTCCGCTGGGGTCATGCGGCCGACGCTACGCGGGGCGTGCCGACCTCGCTTCCGGTGGTCGCCACCGGCGCTCGCTCAGCGCGCGGTGACTGCCCGGTGGTGTCCGTCGAGGGACGCGCCGATGGCCTCGAACGCCGACGCCACGGCGGTCCGGTCCGCGGGAGCGATCGCCGCTCCGAAGACCGCGGCCCAGGTGTCGCCGACCTCGCGGGCGACCGCGAGCCCGGCCGGTGTGCTCTGCACGAGGATGCTGCGGCGGTCGCCGGGGTTCGGACGGCGCTCGACCAGACCGCGCCGCTCGAGCCGGTCGAGCAGCGACGTCATCGCGCCCGTGCTCAGCTCGAGCTGGTCGCCCGCCTGCTTCGGGGTCGTCGCGTGCCCGTCGGTGGCACCCAGGTGCACGAGGAACCGCGTGTCCGTGACGTTCAGCCCGCGGGTCGCGCTCTCGTGGGCCAGCAGCCGTGCGTGCCGGACCTGCAGGAGCCGGAAGGCCTCCACCATGCGACCGAGTGCCGGGTCGCCGGGCCAGCCGCCCGCGGGCGCGACGACGGCCGCGGGGTCGACGTCGACGTCGGGGGAGACGGGGGCCGAGGACGTCGACGGCAGGCTGCGGGGCGGGAGGACGGGGGAGGCGTCGGGCACGGATGGCTCTTCTCGGGTGGGTGATCGCTGCGGCGATCGACGGGACGCGGGCGGGGCCGGGTCACCGGTCCATCGAACAAGTATCTCAATGATTGAGATACCCCCCAACAATGGGGGCACACCGCTCCTTGTCGTTCGTACAGTCGCCGAGTAGCTTGATCGCCGTAGTACCAGGCTCCGAAGCGCGACCAACCACCGCGGGTCCGGAGCCGCCACCGATCAGGAACCCCTCTGGAGGACGACCATGTCCCGTGTCACCCCTCGTGCTGCCCGTCTGGCGGCCTGGATCGCCGTGCCCGCCGCCCTCGTGGCGTCGGGCGTCGTCGTCTCGACGGCTTCGTACTCGGCCTTCTCGGCCACCACGTCCACGCCGACCAGCAACTGGACCGCCGGCACCGTCGCCCTGTCGAACGACGCCACGGCCAACACCGCCCTGTTCGCGGCGACGAACCTCAAGCCGGGGTCGACCGACAGCCGGTGCATCACGGTGACGTCGAGCGGGTCGCTGCCGTCGACCGTGAAGCTGTACGCCACGAGCCCGCAGACCACGAGCGTGCTCGCCACGAACACCACGATCAAGATCGAGCAGGGGACCGGCGGCGGCTTCGCCTCGTGCGCGGGCTTCACCCCGGCGGCGACCGGCGGCACGCTCTTCAACGACAGCCTGCCGAACCTCGGCACCCAGGCGACCGGCTTCGGCAACGGTCTCGGCGCGTGGACCACCACCGGCGGCACGAACGAGACGCGCGTCTACCGGGTCACCTACTCGGTGGCCGCGGCGACGCCGAACGCCGCGCAGGGCACGACCGCGTCGATCGGCCTCACGTGGGAGGCCCAGAACAACTAGCGGCGGGCTCGGTACGGTCATGGTCACCATCGCCGTGCGCGGTGGCGCTGCGCCGCACGACGGGCTGCACGACGCCGTCGACTGGGCTCGGGTGGTCGTCGCGACGGCGGCCCGTGCGGTCCTCGCGGCCCTCGTCGGCCTCGCCGTCTGGTCGGCCGCGCCGGCGCTGCTCGGCTGGCACCCGACCACGGTGATGACCGGGTCGATGGCGCCGCGGCTCCTGCCGGGTGACGTCGTCGTCTCGCGCCCTGTTGCCCCGGCCGAGGTCCGGCCCGGGCAGGTGCTGCTCGCCGACGACCCGGACCACCCGGGGCGCCTGCGGATGCACCGGTTCGTCGAGCCCGGCGGCGACGGGACGGTCGTCACGAAGGGCGACGCCAACCCGCGGGCCGACTCGACCCCGATCGAGCGCTCGGCCGTGCACGGGGTGGCCGCCCTCCGCGTCCCGTTCGTCGCGAGTCCGGTCCTCTGGGTCCGCGAGGGGCGGTGGGTCGAGACCGGTGTGCTCACCCTCGTGGTCGTCGCGCTGCTCGCGCTCGCGACCGTCGACGGGGCGCTCCGGCGGCCGGCCGCGCACCGCGCTGCACGTCGTGCCGGGCACGCCGGTCCCGTCGCCGACGCTGCGGTGACCGGCCGGGAGGCACGTGGGGACCCCGACGTCGGCCCGCCGTCCGGCGCGGGTCCCGACCCGAGCCGTCGGTCGCTCCGTGCCGTCGCGCGCACGGGCAGCGGGGCCCGTCGTGACCGGGCCCATCGTGCCGGGGCGGATCGCGGCCGGGCCCAACGTGCCGGGGCGGTCGTGCTCGTCGTGCTCGCCGCGGGCGGGTCCGTCGTGCTGCCCGCTGGTCGGGCGGACGCGGGGCCCTTCGGCCGGGCGACGGCGACCGACCTGCGGCTCACCGCGGCCGTCGTGGCGCCCGCGACGTCGCCGACGTGCGCCGACGCGAGCGGCTCCGTCGTCATCGCGTGGCAGTACGCCGGGGACGACCCTCGGTCGTTCACCCTGTCGGACGACACCGGCGCCGTGCTCGCGACGACCGACGGCAGGGCCCGGTCCGCGTCCGTCCGGCTGAGCAGCGTGCTCGCCCTCGGGACCACCCGGGCGGTCCGGGTGCAGGCCACCGACGCGAGCTCGTGGACCGCCGTGCCGAGCGCGCCCGTGTCCGTCCGGTACTCGTCCCTCGCGGGGATCGGCCTCGGGGACGGGACCAGCTGCGTCCGCTGACCCCGGTCCTGCACCGCGTCCGGCCATCCGCAGGTCCTCCACAGCCCGGCGGTGCCGGTCCGGGGATGTCCCCGGACGCCGCTACCGTGTCGGCATGCGGATCCTGCACACCGGCGACTGGCACCTCGGTCGCACGCTGCTCGGGGCGGACCTGCTCGCGCACCAGGCGACCTTCACCGACTTCCTCGTCGAGACCGTCCGTGCCCGGGGTGTCGACCTCGTGGTCATCGCGGGTGACGTCTACGACCGGGCGATCCCGCCGGTGGACGCCGTCCGGATGCTCTCCCGCACGCTCGAACGCCTGGCCGCGACGGCGACGGTCGTGCTCACGCCCGGCAACCACGACTCCGCCGGCCGGCTCGGCTTCGGGTCCGGTGTGATGCACGACCGGGTGCGGATCCTCGCCGAGCCGACGAGCATCGGCACCCCGGTGCTGCTCACCGACGACGACGGCCCGGTCGCGGTCTACGGCATCCCGTACCTGCACCCCGACCTCACCCGGCACGCCCTCGCCGCGGTGCCGGACGAACCGCTCGCCCGGTCGCACCAGGCGGTCCTCGGCGCGGCGACGGACCGCGTCCGCGCCGACCTCGCGACGCGTCCCGGCACCCGGAGCGTCGTCGTCGCCCACGCCTTCGTCGGCGGTGCGGAACCGAGCGACAGCGAGCAGGACATCCGGGTCGGCGGGGTCGACATGGTCGCCGCGTCCGTCTTCGACGGCATCGACCTCGTCGCGCTCGGCCACCTGCACGGTCCGCAGCGCGTCGGGCCCGACGACCGGATCCGGTACGCGGGGTCGCCGCTGGCGTTCTCGTTCGGCGAGCGACACCAGCGCAAGAGCGTCACGGTGGTCGACCTGGCGGCGGACGGCTCGGTCACGGTCGAGCTCGTGCCGACGCCCGTCCCACGACGGCTCGTCGACGTGCGTGCCACCATCGCGGAGATCGAGTCCGGAGCGCACCGCGCCGACGCGGACGCCTGGGTCCGGGTCGCGGTGACGGACGCCGTGCACCCCGAGCGCATGTACGCGCGGGTGAAGGACCACCTGCCGCACGCCCTCGCGATCACCCACGAACCCGCCGACCGCCCCGAGCGCCCGGCAGCGCGCCCGGTGACGGCGACGTCCGACCCGGTCGAGGTCGCGGCCGACTTCGTCGCCTTCGCCACCGGGACCGCGCCGGACGACGACGACCGGGCGGTCCTGACCGAGGCGTACGAGGCGGCGGCGCTCGCGATGCACGACGACCGGGGGCGCTGATGTACCTGCACCGACTCGAACTCCGGGCGATCGGGCCGTACCCGGAGCTCGTCACCATCGACTTCGCGGCGCTCGCCGCGTCCGGGGTGTTCCTGCTCGAGGGGCCGACGGGCTCCGGCAAGTCGACGATCATCGACGCCGTGGTGTTCGCCCTGTACGGCGGGCTCGCGGGCGAGGGCTCGACCCACGACCGACTGCACAGCCAGCACGCCGACCCGGGTGTCGAGCCCTTCGTCGAGCTCGTCTTCGAGACCGGTGCGGGGGTGTACCGGGTGCGCCGGACACCGCAGTACGACCGCCCGAAGCAGCGCGGGGCGGGGACGGTCCGGCAGCAGGCGTCCGCCCAGCTCTTCCGCCTCGCACACCCGGCGGACGCGATCGGCGAGCCCGTGTCCTCGCGCATCCCCGAGATCGGGCTCGAGGTCACCCGGGTGGTGGGGCTCGACCGCGCGCAGTTCCTGCAGACCGTCGTCCTGCCGCAGGGCGAGTTCGCCCGCTTCCTCCGGTCGCCCGGTGAGGACCGCCGGAAGCTCCTGCAGTCCCTGTTCGGCACGCAGGTCTACGACCGCACGGCCGACGAGCTCGCGGCACGACGGCGTGCGGTGCAGGCCGAGGTCGAGGCTGCCGACGCCCGGGTCCGTGACGCCCTCGCCCGCTTCGCACAGGCGGCGGGGACGGCTGCCGACGAGCAGTCGGCCGCCGACGACCACGCGGTGGCTGACGAGCACGCGGTGTCCGCGACGCTGCACGCGCTGCAGGCCGCGGCGTCGGAGGCCGTGACCCGGCGCGCCAACGCGGTCGCCGCACTCGACCGGGCGCGCGCGCACGAGCAGGACGTCGCCGCGCGGCTCGCCGCCCGCGACCGACGCGCCGCGCTCCTCGCCCGGCGCCGGGAGCTCGACGAGCGGGCTCCCCGGGTCGCTGCCGCACGCGAGCGTCTGGACCTCGCGGAGCGGGCGGCGCGGGTCACCGCCTCCGCCGACGGGCTCGACGCCGCCCGCGCCCGGGCCGCTGACACCGCCGGAGCCGCGTCCGACCTGCGACGCCGCTCGGGCATCCCGGACACGGCGGACGTGGTCGCCCGTCGCGCCGACGTCGCCACGTGCCTCGGAGCGGTGCGGCACCTGGTGCCGGTCGAGGACACGATCGCCGGGCGCCGACGTGCGCTGGCGGACGCCGCCGCACGGGCCGGACGCCTCGCCGAGCGCATCCGCGAGCTCGACGTCGCGCTCGAGGCCCGCCCCGCCGGACGGACCGCCCTGGTCGAGGACGCCCGGGCCGCAGCGACGGCGGCGTCCGACGCCGAGGCCGCGCGGGCCGAGACGGAACAGGTGCGGCAGCTCCGGGCCGACCTCGACGCCCGGGACGCCTCCGTCGCCGCCGTCGCCGCTGCCGAACCGGTCGTCGCCGAGCGGCGTCGGCGTGCGGAGGAGCTCCTCGAGGCGGAGCGGTCCCTGCGCGCCCGTCGCATCGCCGGCCTGGCGGGTGAGCTCGGCGCCGCACTCGAGCCCGGCAACCCGTGCCCGGTGTGCGGCGCGGTGGAGCACCCGGCGGTCGCCGTGCCGCAGTCCGACCACCCCGACGCCGACAGCGTGGAGGCCGCCGCCGCTGCGACCCGCGCCGCCGAGGCCGCCCTGGCCGAGGCCGCGACGGACCTGGCGGTCGAGCGAGCCGCGCTCGAGCGGCTCCGCGCAGCCGTGGGGGACACCGATGCCGCGACCCTGGCCGAGCGGGCAGCGGCGGCAGCAGCGCGGCTCCGCACCGCCCACGACGCCGCCGTCCACGTCGCGGAGCTCGAGGGCCGACGCACCGCCTTCGACGACGAGACGCGGGCGCTCGAGCGCGAGCACCACGCCGTGCAGGCTGACCGCGCGGTCCTGGTGGCCACGAGCGCGGCGGACGAGGACCGGCTGGGGCAGGACGCCGCGGCGGTGGCGGACGCCGTCGACCGAGCCGGGGAGCTGCTGGCCGCCCCGTGGGCGACCACCGACCAGGAGCCGGACGCCGGTGCCGGTACCGGTGCCGGTGCCGTCCCGTCGCTCCGCGCGGCGGTGGAGGCGCTCGAGGCGCTCGTCGCCCGTGCCGACGCCGTGTCCGCAGCGGACGAGCGCGCCGCTGCCGCCGCACGTGCGGTGCTCGAGCGCGAGGTCGAGGTGGCACGGACGCTCGCCGACCACGACTTCGACTCCCTGGAGACGGCCCGGACCGCGGTGCTGTCGACCGAGCAGGCGTCGGCACTCCGGACCGAGGTCACCGCCGCCGAGCGGGAGCACGCCGTGGTCGAGGCAGGTCTCGCCGAACCCGGGGTCGTCGCCGCCGCCGAGGACACCGACGAGGACCTCGACGCCGAGGCTGCCCGGGCCGCACACCGCGCCGCCGTCGAGCAGGCCGACGAGGCCACCCGTGCGGCGGTGAGCGCGACCGACCGCGCCGACGCGAGCGCGCGCTGCGCCACCGACCTCGACCGCGCCGTCCGGTCCCGCGACGCCCTCTCGGCGCGCAGCCGTGCGGTCGTCCGTCTGGCCGACGTCGCGAACGGCGCCGCCGGGGTCAACCCGACCGGCATCACGCTCGGCACCTACGTACTGATGCGCCGCTTCGAGGACGTCGTCGCCGCGGCCAACGACCGCCTCCGTGGCATGCTCGCGGGACGGTTCACCCTCGAGACCTCGGACGAGCGCGAGGCCGGGTCCCGAGCCCGTCGGACCGGTCTCGCCCTCGCCGTCCACGACCACAGCACCGACACCCGTCGTGCACCCGGCAGCCTGTCGGGCGGCGAGACCTTCACGGTCTCCCTCTGCCTCGCGCTCGGGCTCGCCGACGTGGTGCAGGCCGAGGCGGGCGGGGTGTCGCTCGGCACGCTGTTCGTCGACGAGGGCTTCGGGACGCTCGACCCCGAGACGCTCGACGACGTGATCGGGCAGCTCGCGCGGCTCACCGCTGGCGGCCGACAGGTCGGGATCGTCAGCCACGTCGAGGAGCTCAAGCAGCGCATCCCGGAGCGGATCGCGGTCCGGCGCACGCCGGACGGCGGGTCTCGCGTCACGACGACCGTCTGAGCCGGAGCTCCGTCACGACGGTGCTCCGGCAGGAGCCGTCACGGCTACGGCTACGGCGACGGTGTGGCGTCCACCGTGCCGTCGGGCGGCGGCAGGATGTCCGCGGCGATCCACGGGAACACCCAGGTGAAGAGCGCGTAGACGATCACGGCGAGCAGCACGAGCAGCTCGAGGACCTTCAGGGCGGCGGGGCCGGGCAGGATCCGCCAGACGAACGGGAAGATCACTTCGGCGTCTCCGAGAGTTCCTTGGGGGTGCCCTCCGAGACGGGCATCCAGTAGTCGAGCTTGGCGTGCGTGACGTACCGCTCCTTGGCGGACCACATCGGGTGGCACGCGGTGAGGGTGAGCCAGCGGTCCTCGGCGGTCGGCGTGACCCCGGGCTGGTTCGGCACCGGCGCGATCGTCTCGATCTTGTCCGGCGTCACGATCTGCGAGTCGGTGACCTTGTAGACGTACCAGACGTCGAAGTCCTTCGCCTTGTCCGTCACCCGGACGACGATCGGGTCGCCCGGCTTCAGGTCGGCGATCTGGTTGAGCGGCTTGCCGTAGGTCACGCGGTGTCCGGCGACGGCGAAGTTGCCCTCGGCGCCCGGCATGGCGGTGTCCTGGTAGTGGCCGAGGCCGATCGTGTTGAGCACGCGCTCGCGGTCCGTGCCCTCGCCGATCGGGCGGAGGTAGTCCGCGCCGAAGCGGGGGATCTGCATCGTCCCGAACACGTCCGTCAGCTCCGGCGGCTCGGCGAGCACCGGTGCCTCGCCGCGGTGCTCCGAGCCCTCGAGCTTCGGTGCCTGCTTCTGCCCGAGGTCGTCGACGAGCTTGGTCTGCTCGTTCACGGCGACGACGTCGGTCCACCACGCGGTCCACGCGACGTAGAGCCCGGTGCCGGCGCCCGCGATGATGAGGAGCTCGGCCAGCAGTGCGACGAGTGCTCCGCCGACGGACTGGCGACGTCGAGTGCGCCGTGGCGGCCGCTGGTCCTCGGCGTCGCGCTCCGAGCTGCGCGACGGGGCGGTGTCGTGTGCGGTCACGGTGCTCCTGATCCAGGTGGTGGTCGAACAGGTATAGCAGACCACGACGACGAGCCGGTGGGGGTGTGGACGGACCGGGCGGTGCACGGTGCGGCGCTACCGTGGCGGGATGACCACGATCTTCCGCCCGTTCCGGTCCGACGACGCCGAGGCGGTCGTCGCGCTCTGGGAGGCCTGCGGGCTCGTCCGTCCGTGGAACGACCCCCGGCGGGACATCGCGCGCAAGGTCGCCGAGCAGCCCGAGCTCTTCCTCGTCGCGGTCGAGGACGGCGCCGTCGAGGACAGCGCCGTCGAGACCGGCGAGGGCCGCGCGGCGCCGGGACTCGTGGGCGTCGGCATGGCCGGCTACGACGGGCACCGCGGCTGGGTGAACTACCTCGCGGTCCGACCCGACCAGCAGGGGACCGGACTCGGGCGCGCCTTCATGGCCGAGTTCGAGCGACTCCTGACCGACCGCGGCTGCCCGAAGATCAACGTGCAGGTCCGCGAGGGCAACGAGCAGGTGCTCGGCTTCTACGCCTCGCTCGGGTACGCCCCCGACCGTGCGGTGTCCCTCGGCAAGCGGCTGATCGCCGACGACTGAGCGACCTGGGCGAGCGCGCGACCGACCTAGGCGAGCGCGAGACCGACCGAGGCTGCGAACGCCAGCGCGATGCCCGTCCACTGCACGCCGGTGAGCCGCTCGCGCAGGACCACCCCGGCGAGCACGACCGTGCCGACGGGGTAGAGCGCGTTGAGGACGCTGACGACCGGCAGCGTCGCGTCGTCCGTCCCGACGTGCAGCGCAGCCTGGATGCAGGCGTTCGCGAGCGCGTCGAGCAGCCCGCAGGCAACGACGGCGACGACGGTCCGGCGCGACGAGCGCGACGAGCGCGACGAGCGCGACGAGCGCGTGGTGACCGCGGCAGACCGCCCGGGGTGGGCCGTCGTGCCGGGATCCGCCGGGCCTCCCTTCCGGAGCAGCGCGACCACGACCACCGCCGCACCCAGCACGACCGTCTGCACCACCCGCGCGACCAGCAGCGACGCGACCCCGGCGTCGGCCGGTACCGCGTCGTAGGCGAGCACGATCCCGCCGAAGCCGCACCCCGCCACCGCCGCCGTGACCACGCCGGTCACGGTGACCCGTGCGCCGGAGGCGTCCCGCACGGCCGCGACGAGCACCACCGCGACCACCGCGACCACCAGCGCGACCGACGCCGGCACGGACAGCACCGTCCCGCGCACCAGGGCGACCACGACGGGCGTGACGGCCGCGAACACCGCGGTCAACGGCGACAGGACGCTCATCGGGCCGACGGCGAGGGCGCGGTAGAGCAGGAGCACCGCCACCGACCCCGAGACCCCGGCCGCCACCCCGGCGAGGACCGCCTGCCCGGAGAAGCCGGCCCCCACCACCGGCACCCCGGCCAGCAGGGGGAGCAGGCCGACCGCCGCGGCCGCGGCGGCGACGCGCACCGCGCGGACGCGACGCGCGGCGAGGCCGCCGAGGAAGTCGGCGGCCCCGTAGACGACCGCGCCGGTCAGGCCGAGCAGGACGGTGAGCACGGCTCCCATCCTGCCCGGGCCGGTAGCCTCCGGAGCGTGAGTGTTCCGTACCACCGCCTGCCCCGTGTCGATGCCCGTTGGCGCTGGTGGCGCCCGCTGGTCGCCCTCGCGTTCCTCGTCGGGTGGTACGTCGCGAGCCAGGTCGTCATCGCCGTCGCCTACTTCGTGCCGATCGGGGCGTCGCAGGGTGCGGACGGGCTGATGGGCCTGCAGGACGACCTGTCCAGCGGTGCCCTCGACCCGACGGACCCGCTCGTCCTGTCCCTGTCGCTCGTGTCGCTGGTCGTGCTCCTGCCGGGCATCCTGCTCGCGGTGAAGATCGCGCGCGTCGGGCCCGCCGGCATCCTGTCGTCCACCCGCTTCCGGGTGCGCTGGCGCTGGACGCTCTGGTGCCTCCTCCCCACGCTCGTCATCGCGATCGCGATGTTCCTGGTGCAGACGTGGGGCATGTTCTCGTTCGACGGTGGCCTCGGGTGGGACCACGACGCGATCGGGCAGTCGACCGTCTCGCTCGGCACCCTCACCCTGACCATCGTGCTGGTGCTGCTGCTCGTGCCGTTCCAGGGCGCGGCGGAGGAGTACATCTTCCGCGGGTTCCTGATGCAGACCATCGGCTCGTGGATCCCGCTCCGCGTCGTCGGCACGGTCGTCGCCGTGGCCGTCTCGACCGTCGTCTTCGCCCTGCTGCACATCCCGAACGGCTACAACGTGTGGGGCATCCTCGACGTCGGCTCGTTCGGGCTGGTCGCGGCGATCATCGTGCTCCGGACCGGCGGCATGGAGGCCACCGTCCTGCAGCACGCCTTCAACAACATCATGATCTTCGTGCTGCAGGCGCCGGGGTGGTCGAAGATCGACCTCGACTCGTCGAACGGCACCATGGTCGGGTGGCTCATCACGCTCGGCACGTCGCTCGCGTTCTGGGGGATGGTCGAGGTGCTCGCGTCGTGGCGGGGGCTGGACCGCCGCTTCGCGGGCAGCGAGGCACCACGCTTCCGCGGGACCGCGCCGGTCTGGGCGGGTGGTCGTCGGTGGACCCGGCCGGGAGGCACGGGCTGGGACGTCGCGCCGGCGCGCGACCCGGAGACGGCCGGCTCCGTCCCTGTGGACAGCTCCTCGGGTGTCGCTGCCCGCACGTAGGCTGTCGTGTCATGAGCACCACGCAGGCGGCGGCGCCGACCGCATCGCGGGCGGCAGCGCTGTCCTCGTCGCAGGCTGCCGCGCTGGACGTGCTGCACCGGGTGTGGGGCTACGACGACTTCCGTGGTGAACAGGCCGCGATCATCGACCAGGTGGTCGGCGGCGGCGACGCCCTGGTGCTCATGCCGACCGGCGGCGGCAAGTCGCTCTGCTACCAGGTGCCCGCGCTCGTGCGCGACGGCATCGGGGTGGTCGTCTCGCCCCTCATCGCCCTCATGCAGGACCAGGTCGACGCCCTCGCTGCGAACGGCGTCAAGGCCGCGTTCCTGAACTCGACACAGGGGCCGGACGAACGTGCCCGGGTCGAGCGGGCGATCGTCTCGGGCGAGGTCGACATGCTCTACCTCGCGCCCGAGCGCCTGCGGCTCGAATCCACCCGGTCGCTGCTCGACCGTGCGCGCCTGGCCCTGTTCGCCATCGACGAGGCGCACTGCGTCGCGCAGTGGGGGCACGACTTCCGCCCGGACTACCTCGAGCTCAGCGTGCTGCACGAGCGGTGGCCGACGGTGCCGCGCATCGCCCTGACCGCCACGGCGACGCCGCAGACCCACCGCGAGATCTCCGGACGGCTCGGGCTCGACGACGCCGCACACTTCGTGGCCGACTTCGACCGTCCGAACATCCAGTACCGCATCGAGCCGAAGACCGGCGCCCTGCAGCAGCTCCTCACCTTCATCAAGACCGAGCACCGCGGCGACGCCGGCATCGTCTACTGCCTGTCCCGCAACTCCGTCGAGCGCACCGCGGCCGCCCTCGCCGACCAGGGCATCCCCGCACTGCCGTACCACGCCGGACTCGACGCGAAGGTGCGCGAACGCAACCAGTCCCGGTTCCTGCGCGAGGACGGCATCGTCATGGTCGCGACCATCGCGTTCGGCATGGGCATCGACAAGCCGGACGTGCGGTTCGTCGCGCACCTCGACCTGCCGAAGTCCGTCGAGGGCTACTACCAGGAGACCGGCCGTGCCGGACGCGACGGGCTGCCGTCGACCGCGTGGCTCGCCTACGGCCTGAACGACGTCGTGCAGCAGCGCCGGATGATCGACCAGTCCGAGGGTGACGCCGCCCACCGGCGCCAGCTCAGTGCCCACCTCGACGCCATGCTCTCGCTCTGCGAGACGATCGAGTGCCGCCGGGTCCGGCTGCTCGCCTACTTCGGGCAGGAGTCGACGCCGTGCGGCAACTGCGACACGTGCATCGCGCCGCCCGAGCCGTGGGACGGCACCGTCCCCGCGCAGAAGTTCCTGTCCACCGTCGTCCGACTCGAGCGCGAGCGCGGCCAGCGGTACGGCGTCGCGCACCTCGTCGACATCCTGGTCGGCAAGCAGTCGCCGCGGGTGCAGGAGCTCCGGCACGACTCCCTCGCGACCTTCGGCATCGGCAGCGACCTCGGCGAGGGGGAGTGGCGCGCGGTCGCCCGGCAGCTCCTCGCGCAGGGGTACGCGGCGGTCTCCGGTGACGGGTTCGGCACGGTGGTGCTCAGCCCGACGAGCGCCGAGGTCCTCGGCGGTCGGACCCGGGTGCTCATGCGTCGCGACCCCGTGAAGGCCTCCCGGGCGTCGCGGTCGCGACGGCAGCCGGTGACGGACATGCCGCAGGAGGCACTCGGACTCTTCGAGGCGCTGCGAGCCTGGCGTGCGGCGCAGGCCCGCGAGCAGGGCGTGCCCGCCTACGTCGTGTTCAACGACGCGACGCTGCGCGGGATCGCCGCGGTCAAGCCGACCGACGAGGACGCCCTCAGCGAGATCTCCGGCGTCGGTGGCGCGAAGCTCGAACGCTACGGCCGAGCGGTGCTCGACGTCGTCGCCGCGCACGACTGAGCCACTGGATCGCCGGGCATCTGACGCCGATCACGGGTGCATGCCGTTCGGGGCATGTGGTGCTGCGGGCGCTCACTACACTCGGAACCCCTGTCCACGAGGAGGCCCGGGTGTCCGGTTCGACGACGATCACCACCACGCTCAGCCGCACGGTGGTGACCCCGCTCGCGCGACTGCTCTGGCGTCCCCGGGTGATCGGCCGGAAGAACGTCCCGAAGCGCGGCGCGGTCATCCTCGCGAGCAACCACCGGTCGTTCATCGACTCTCCGGCGATCACCCTCCTGGCCCCGCGGAAGGTGTCCTTCCTCGCGAAGCAGGAGTACTTCACGGGCACCGGCTTCCGCGGAGCGGTGTCGCGGGCGTTCTTCGGCGGCATCGGTGCGATCGGCGTCGAACGCGGCGCCGGAGCGGCCGCCCAGCACGCGCTCGACCTCGGGCTCGAGCGCCTGGAGCTGGGCGAGGCCTTCGCGATCTACCCCGAGGGGACGCGGTCCCTCGACGGCCGGCTCTACAAGGGCCGCACGGGCGTGGCCTGGCTCGCCCTGACGAGCGGGGCGCCCGTGGTGCCCGTCGCCCTCACCGGCACGGAGGACGTCCAGCCCGTCGGCTCACGGCTGCCGCGGCTCGCCCGGGTCACGGTCGAGTTCGGCCAGCCGATGGACCTGACGGGCTTCGGGGAGGCGTCCTCCGGTCGGGCTCGTCGGCACGCGACGGACGCGGTGATGGCAGCGATCCAGGAGCTCAGCGGGCAGGAGCCCGCCGGCACCTACAACAACCCGCCCACGACGATCGTCGAACGGGTGAAGCAGGCGCTGCGCCGGGACGACCCGACGCAGGCGGTCGAGCCGGACTGATCGGTCCCCTATTGCACATGCTGCATACCAGTGGTTGAATCGGGGGCGCGTCGGCCGCGTGTACACCTCGGTCGACGGCCCCGGATCCGCCGCCGATCGGAAGGCAGCAGCTTGTCGACCACTCCGCTCTTCGACGCCGTCGCTCGACGAGCCGACCTCGGGGACGACGCCGGAGCGCCGGCGCCCGGCTCCCGGGACGGCACCGGCACCCCGGCGGCCGTCGCAGGCCACCCGGTCGCCGTCGACCAGCTCGCCCTGGTCGAGGCCGTCGCGGGTGCCCTGACCCGTGCGGTGGTCGACGCCGTCGCCGCCGAGGTCGAGCGCATCGCGCGCGAGGGGTTCGTCCGCGCCTGACCGGACCGCCGCCGTGACCACGCACGTGCGCTTGCGCTCGACGTGCGCCCGCGCTCGACGTGCGCCCGCGCTCGACGTGCGCTCCACCGGCAGGCGTAGCGTCGACCGCGCGGCGGCAGGGTGCCGACCGCAGGACGGAGACGCTGGTGCGCGTGACGGTGCTGGGTACGGGGACGATGGGGGCAGGGGTCGCGAAGTCCCTGCTGCGCGAGGGCCACGAGGTCACGGTGTGGAACCGGAGTGCCGACAAGGCCCGACCGCTCGCGGACGACGGCGCCACCGTGGCGACGGACGCGGCCGCGGCGGTCCAGCACGCCGAGGTCGTGCTCCTCACGCTGTTCGACACGGACGCCGTCGTGGACGTCCTCGAGGCCGCCGCGGGTGACGCCCCGACCGACGCCGTGTGGGTGCAGTCCTCGACGGTCGGCACCGACGGCACCGAGACGATCGTGCAGCTCGCCGAGAAGTACGGCATCACCCTCGTCGAGGCCATGATGCTCGGCACGAAGGCCCCGGCGGAGCAGGGGAAGCTCACGATGCTCGCCGCGGGTCCGTCCGACCAGCTGGAGGCGATCGACCCGGTCCTCGACGCCATCGGAGCGAAGACCGTGCGAGCTGGCGAGCGGGTCGGCGACGGCACCGCGCTGAAGCTCGCCGCGAACGCCTGGATCGCCTCGATCACCGCCGCGACGGCGCAGTCGCTGGCGATCGCCCGGGCGCTCGGGCTCGACCCGGCGCTGTTCCTCGACGCGATCGACGGCACCGCGAGCGACTCGCCCTACGCGCACACGAAGGGCGAGGCCATGCTCTCGGGCGAGTTCGCACCGCAGTTCGCCCTCGACGGCCTCCGGAAGGACATCGGCCTGATCGGCGAGGCCGCGCGGGCCGCGGGTGTCTCGACGGTGCTCGTCGACGCGCTCGACCGCGTCTACGCGCAGGCCAGCGCCGAGGGGCACGGCGGCGACGACATCGCGGCGGTCGGCACCGCCTTCTGACGAGCCGGCGGTCCTGCCGATCCGGTCAGGACCGCCGGAACCACCGTCGGACCGCGCCGCTGAGCCGACCGACGGCCTCGTCGTTCATCGTGTTCGCCAGGTCGAACGCCTCGCGGGCCGGGTCGGACCCGTTGCGGATGCGCCGCAGTGCCGCGTCCGCCCGCGCCCGAGCGTCGAGCTCGGCGAGGGGCATGTCGTCCTCGGGATCGTGCTGCGGTGCCCCGGCCGGGCCGCCAGGAGCGCTGCGCATGAGAGCAGGCTACGCGGAACGCTCGGCGTCGTCCTCGTGGTCGACGACCCGCGCCATCTGCTCGAGGAACGTGACGATCACCGACATCTCCGACTTCGGCAGGTGCTCGGCGACCTCGATCGCGC
The DNA here is from genome assembly GCF_030362955.1 of Curtobacterium citri. Taxonomy (NCBI): domain Bacteria; kingdom Bacillati; phylum Actinomycetota; class Actinomycetes; order Micrococcales; family Microbacteriaceae; genus Curtobacterium; species Curtobacterium citri. The sequence goes on along the minus strand of NZ_JAUCML010000009.1, from coordinate 50,240 downwards.
GGGTGTCGAGCTGGTCGATGACCTGCAGCACCTGACGCATCGAACCGCCGGATGCCGTCAGGATCACGCCGCGCCGGTCGTGGGGGTCGGGGTGGCGCTCGACGTGGCCGCTGCGGACGAGCCGGTCGACCAGTGCCGAGGTCGACGCGGGTGTGATCTCGAGCCGGTCCGCCAGCTCCTTCGCGTTCACCGACCGCCCGTCCGACTCGGCGTCGAGGAGCACGCGGAGGGCGAGCAGGGCGTTCTCGCCGATGCCCAGTGCCTCGCGAGCACGTCGTTGCGCGGCGCTCTCGGCGCTCCGGTACCTGCGGAGCGCATTGAGCACGTCCACCGCGTCGACCCTGGAATCCGTGCCGTACCAGAAGCCCGTGGTGGTGTTCGTCACCTCGGTCGTCATGGTGACAATGCTAGACGCTCTAGTTAGTTTGTCTAGCGAGCGCGCCTCGTGGACGACCCCGCAACACCCGTGACGCGGTCCGGAAACACTCCCGCAACGCCCGCTCGGTACCGTCGCCGCATGCAGGAGCCGACGTGCTGAGCCGACTCGCGGGGAGCGTGTTCCACGTCGGGAGCGCGGTGGAGCGGGCGGACGTCGTCGCCCGGATGCTCGACGTGTACGTCGCCCGCCCGGACCCGGCGTCGGGCCACGAGGACGCCGCCGTGTCCGCAGCGCTGCGGTCGGTGCTCGGCGCGGTCCCCTCGACGCGCCGGCAGGACCGGACGACCTCGATCGACTCGTTGGCGCTCGACCGGCACGAACCGGCCTCGATCGCCCACGCGGTCGGTGTCGCGCGGGACCACGCGCGGCGTGCCCGCGAGGTCGTCTCCACCGAGCTCTGGGACTGCCTCGACGTCACCCGGTCGCGGATGCCCCGCAAGGTCGCGGTCGACCGGGCGCACGAGTTCCTCGGGTGGGTCCGGGAGCGCAGTGCCCTCGCGGTCGGTGTGGTCGAGGGGGACGCCAGCCGCGACCAGGTGTGGGAGTTCTTCACCCTGGGCCGGTCCCTGCTCCGCTGCGGTCTGACCGCTCGGCTGCTCGGGTCGTCGCTCGTCGACGCGTCCTCGTCGTCCTCGTGGCAGACCGCACTCCGGGCATGCGGTGCGGGCGAGGCCTTCCGCCGCGGCCGCGACCACGGGACCGAGGCCGAGGACGCCGCGCACTTCCTGCTGCACGACCAGCACAGTCCGCGCTCGCTCGCGTTCCTGGCGGCACGTGCCGACGACTGCCTGACCGACGTCGCGCCCGACTGCGTCGCGGACGAGGTGGACGCCTTCCGCGCCGCCCGCTCGTCGCTCGGACGGGTCGACGTGGCGGCCCCTGCCGACCTCCGCGCGGTCGCCGACCGGCTCGCCGGTGCCGTCGGCGCGGTCGTCGCGGCACTCGACGCGCGGGTCTTCGCGGTCGCGGCGCCCACCCACTGATCCCGCCGCCGACCCGGGTCCGAGCGGGCCGGATCGGCGGATCGACGTGCGCACCGCGGTGGAGCCGCGCACGATGCGGACGGGAGGCGCGTGGCGGCGCCGCACCGCGCCTCCCGTCCGGCGGATGCCAGCCCGCCGCCGCCTCGCCCCGTCGTGCGTCAGACCGCGCTCGAGCGGTCGGCCACCGCCTCGTCGCGCTCCAGGTCGCGCCGCAGTGCCGTGGACGCGCCGGGCGACCCGACGACGGGCACCGCGTGCGTCACGGCGAGGTGCAGGCGCGCGTCGGCGTCGTACCGGAGCCGCAGGTGCTCCCAGCGCACGAGCCAGACGAGGGCGATCGCGAGGGCGACGAACCCCGAGGTGGCGCCGACGCCGATCGCCCACCGCGGACCCCAGGCGTCCGCGACCGCACCGACGATCGGCGCGCCGATGGGGGTCCCGCCGGCGAAGATCGCCATGTAGAGCGCCATCACCCGGCCGCGCATGGCGGGCTTCGTCGTGGTCTGGACGAGCGCGTTCGCGGTGGTCATGAAGGTCAGCGACGCCAGGCCGACGAAGACGAGCACGATCGCGAAGGTCCAGTAGGTCGGGGCCAGCGCCGCCGCGGTGCACGCCACGCCGAACCCGGCGGACGCGACCACGAGGGTGCGCATCCGGGGGCGGTCGCGCCGAGCGGACAGCAGTGCACCGGCGACCGAGCCGATCGCCATCACCGAGTTGAGCAGGCCGAACTCGCTGGCGCCCTTGCCGAACTCGACGCGTGCCATCGTCGAGGTGAAGATCGGGAAGTTCACGCCGAACGTACCGACCACGAAGATCATGCACAGCACCACGACGATGTCCGGCCGGGTGCGGACGTAGCGGAAGCCCGCGACGATCTGCCCCTTGCCGCGCTCCGCCCGGACGCGCTCGGCGAGCTGCGCGGGGTCGACGAACCGCAGCGCGAGCAGGACGGCCAGGAACGACCCCGCGTTGATGACGAACACCCATCCGGTGCCGATCACGGCGATGAGCACGCCGGCGACCGCGGGGCCGACCAGCCGTGCGGCGTTGAACGACGCGGAGTTGAGCGCCACGGCGTTCGCCACGTGCTCGCCCTGCACGACGTCGGAGACGAAGGCCTGGCGGATCGGGGTGTCGAACGCGGCGACGATGCCGAGCGCGAGGGCGAAGCCGTACAGCGACCAGAGCGTGGCCGTGTCGGTGAGCACCATGATCCCGAGGCCGAGCCCGAGTGCACCCATCAGCCCCTGCGTGAGCATGAGCATCTTCCGCCGGTCGAAGCGGTCCGCAGCCAGGCCGGTGAGGGGGAGCAGGAGCAGCTGCGGCCCGAACTGCAGCGCCATGGTGATGCCGACCGCGATCGCGTCGTTGTCGGAGAGCTTGGTGAGGACGAGCCAGTCCTGGGCGGTGCGCTGCATCCACGTGCCGACGTTGGACACGAGGGCACCGGCGAACCAGATGCGGTAGTTGCGGGCGGACAGGGATCGGAACATGGCGCTCACTGCTGGGCCAGCCTCCTCATGATCTCGGTGGCGTCGGCCAGGGCGCGGCGCTCCTGGTCGGACAGTGCGGCGAGGCGCGGGGAGAGCCAGTCGTCGCGGCGGCGCCGGGTCTCCTCGACGAAGGCGGAGCCGGCGGGTGTGGCGGCGAGCAGGACCTTGCGGCGGTCGTCGCCGTGGTCGTCCTTCGACACGAGACCGCGGTCGACGAGCACCGCGACCGACTTCGTCATGCTCGGCGGGGTGACGCCGTCCTGGCGGCTCAGCTCGGCGAGCGTCATGGCCCCGTCGCGGTGCAGTCGGGCGAGGGCGGAGAACTGCCCGTCGGTCATGCTCGCGTCGGCCTTCTGCGCGCGGAGCGTCCGCGACAGCCGGTTGACGGCGATGCGGAGGTCGGTGGCGAGGGAGGTGTCGGGCACGATCGTCAGCCTAACTCATTAGTTCGGTGAACGAACTGGGTGTGCACGGGTGTACTCTCGTAGAGCAACAGGTGTTGCTTTCAGCACGTTCGACGAGGTCGTCGAGGAAGAAGGAGAACATGTCCGAGTTCGAGGGCAGGGTCGCGATCGTCACCGGTGGCGGCAGCGGCATCGGCGAGGCCGTCGCGAAGGAGCTCGCGGCCGCGGGTGCGTCGGTCGTCGTCACCGACATCAAGCTCGACGCCGCCCAGCGCGTGGTGTCCGAGATCGAGGGTGCCGGCGGCACGGCCTCGGCGTTCGAGGCCAACTCCGCGGTCGCCGCGGACAACGAGCGCATGGTGCAGCACGCCGTCGACACGTACGGCGCCCTGCACCTCGCCGTGAACAACGCCGGCATCGGGGCCGCGCCGAAGCCGATCGGCGAGTACGACGTCGAGGCGTGGGACCGCGTGCGTGCGGTCGACCTCGACGGCGTCTTCTACGGGCTCCGCTACGAGATCCCGGCGATCCTGGCCGCGGGTGGCGGTGCGATCGTGAACATGGCGTCCGTCCTCGGGTCGGTCGGCATCGCCCAGAACGCCGCCTACGTCGCGTCGAAGCACGCGCTCGTCGGCCTGACCAAGGTCGCGGCGCTCGAGTACACCGCCCAGGGCGTCCGCACGAACGCGGTCGGCCCGGGCTTCATCGACACCCCGCTGGTCCGCTCGTCGCTGTCCGCCGACGAGCTCGCGGCGCTCGAGGGCGAGCACGCCGCGAAGCGCCTCGGCACCGACGCCGAGGTCGCGGCGCTCGTGCTGTTCCTGCTCAGCGACAAGGCGTCGTTCATCAGCGGCAGCTACCACCTGGTCGACGGCGGGTACAGCGCGCACTGACCGCGGTCGGGCGTGCCGGGTCGTTCCGGGCGTACCTGGGCGCGTCGCACGTCCCGGGGCGCTCCGGGCGTACCTGGTCGGTCCGGGCGTGCCTGACGGGAACGTGCCTCCCCGGTCGCGTTGCGCGTGCCGGGTAGGAGCGGGCGTACCTGGTGGGAACGGGCGTAGCTGGTCAGCACGATCGACCGGGTACGCCCGTTTCCGCTTTCCATCGCAGGCGTTATTGGAAAGAACGGGCGGACGGGAGGCGCGGCGCAGCTCGAGCGCGCAGCCTCGCCAGCATGGACGCTCCGAGCCTCGCATCGCGCAGGGCCCTCCGGGTCGCTTCGGGCGTACCGGGTGGGAACGGGCGTCCCTGGTCAGCACAGTCGACCAGGTACGCCCGTTCCCGCTCTCCATCGCGGGCGTGATGGGAAGCAACGGGCGGACGGGAGGCGCGACCAGCGTCCCCGACGGCGGGAACGCTGGTCGCGCCTCCCGTCCGGGCGTGCGCTCGCGTCGAGCGCTCAGGCCGCGTCGGGACCGAGGATCGCGTCGTGGGGGAGCAGGGCGTGCACGCCCCACGTGCGGTTCGCCACCTGCGTCACCCGCATGCTGACGGCCACGCTGGCCATCGCCAGGGCCTCGGCGCGGGAGATGCCGTACGACCCCGCGATCCAGTCGACCATCCGGTCGAGGGCCGTCGTCGTGGCGGCGTTGAGGTCCGCGTCGAACCCGAACGTGATCCTCCCGGCGGGAGTGTCGGCGTGGATGCCCGCGACCGGGGCGTCGTCGAGGAGCGAGAGCGTCATCGTGGTCGTCATGCCGCACTCGACCGCGGTGCCCGAGACCTCGCCGTCGCCCTGCGCCGCGTGGCCGTCGCCGACGGACAGCAGGGCGTCCGGCACGGTCACCGGCAGGTACAGCGTCGCGCCGGCGACGAGCTCGCGGCAGTCGATGTTGCCGCCGCCCACCGCCCGGGGCGGGATCGTCGAGTGCTCGCCGGTCGGCTCCGGCGGGAGTCCGACGACCCCGAGGAACGGTGCCGTCCGGACGCCGAGCCCGAGCTGGTTGCGGGCGACGCCGGTGGCCGCGTCGACGTCCCAGAGCAGTGGGCCGCGGGACGTCGGGTCCGCGAGCCCGAGCGCGCGGTTCAGCTCGGTGTCGACACCGCCGGAGCCGGTGTAGCCCCAGTCGTCCGGCACCAGGGCGTCGAAGCGGACGGCGAGGACCTGTCCCGGCCGGGCGCCCGTGACGGCGATCGGGCCGACCAGGCAGTGTCCACGCCGCGGGTCGACGAGGGTGGGGGCGTCGGCGCCCGGGGACGCCTGCCGCTCGGTGTAGCCGGCGGCGCTCAGGGTCCGGACCGTCACCGTGTCACCGTCGTCGACGCGGAGCACGGGCTCGCGTTCGGCGGTGAGGACGTCGATGGCGGTGTCGAGCGAGGCGTCGATGCGGTGGGAGGTCACCCGTCGATCCTCGCAGGACACCGCCCGTGACGGGCAGGCGGTCAGTGGAACTGCGGGATCGTCAGCCAGATGCCGTACAGGACGGCTGCGACGCAGAACGCGAAGCACACCACGGCGCCGACGATCGCGGCCGGCGGCGTGTGCCCGGACCGCGGAGTCTCGTCGCGGTACTCGGTGCGTTCGCCCCCGGCGTCGACCGGTTGCCCCGTCCCGAGCAGCCGCAGCCCGAGCGTGTAGACGAGCACCACGCCGACGGCGGCGACGAAGCCGACGCCCGCGACGATGCCGATGCTGCTGAGGTCGATGTCCACGGTGCCTCCTAGGCGGAGACCGGCTCGGCGGCCGGCTGCTCGTCGTTGACGGTGTCCTTCGTGATCGGCTTCCGCCGCGCGAGGAGGAAGAAGCCGAGGCCGCCGCCCAGGGCGAGCACGGCCACGACCACCAGACCGATGGTGCTCGTCGAGGCGACGAGGGTGGCGAGCGCGCCGACCACGGCGGCGGCCGGCAGCGTGATCACCCAGGCGACGACGATGCGTCCGACGACCGACCAGTGCACGTCGGCGAGCTTCTTGCCGAGGCCCGAGCCGATCACCGAGCCGCTCGTGACGTGGGTCGTCGACAGGGCGAAGCCGAGGTGCGACGACACGAGGATCGTCGCCGCCGAGCTGGTCTCCGCGGCGAAGCCCTGCGGCGACTGCACGTCCGAGATCTTCTTGCCGACGGTGCGCATGATCCGCCACCCGCCGGTGTACGTGCCGAGGCCGATCGCGAGGCCGCAGGCCAGGATCACCCAGAGCGCCGGACCCGTGCCCGAGGGCTGGTAGTTCGCCGCGATGAGCGTCAGGGTGATGACGCCCATGGTCTTCTGCGCGTCGTTGGTACCGTGCGCGAGCGAGACCAGCGACGCCGAGATCGTCTGCCCGTGTCGGAAGCCGGTCGCGGCGCCGTGGGTCGTGGCGTTCTTCGTCAGCGAGTACGCCAGGTACGTCGCCACGAGGGCGATCCCCCCGGCGATCACGGGGGAGAGCAGCGCGGGGAGGACGACCTTCGACACCACCGTCGCCCAGTCGACCGAGTTCAGCCCGGCGCCGATGATCGACGCGCCGATCAGGCCGCCGAACAGCGCGTGCGTGGACGACGACGGCAGGCCGAAGTACCAGGTGGCGAGGTTCCAGAGCACCGCGCCGACGAGTCCCGCGAAGATCATGGTCGGACTGATCTGGATGCCGTCCTGGCCCTCGCGGATGATGCCCTGCGAGACCGTCTTCGCGACCTCGGTGGACAGGAACGCGCCGACCACGTTGAGGACGGCGGAGATGAGCACGGCGGTCCGGGGCTTCAGGGCTCCGGTGGCGACCGAGGTGGCCATGGCGTTCGCGGTGTCGTGGAAGCCGTTCGTGAAGTCGAACACGAGGGCAACGACGATCACCAGCACGACGGTGACGAGGACGTCCATGGCGGCGACGCTAGGCCCGCCCCGGACCCGCTGCGTGAACGCCGGGTGAACACGTCCGCGGGGTCGTCCGTCTGTCAGGATGCAGAGGTGCCGACCTTCTCCGCAGCCCGAGGGGACTCCTCGTTCACCGACGCGCACGGCGTCGAGATCGTCTACTCGACCTGGCGCGCGGCCAGACCGAGGGCCGTCGTGCAGATCGCGCACGGGGTCGGCGAGCACGGCGTGCGGTACGAGCCCCTCGCGCAGGACCTGGTCCGCGCCGGCTACACCGTGTACGCCAACGACCACCGCGGACACGGCCGGACCGGACTCGGACAGTGGGACGGCGACCACACGAAGCTCGGGCGGCTCGGCCCCGGGGGTCTGCGAGCGGCCATCGCCGCCGTCGAGCAGATGACCGCGGTCGCGCGCGAGCAGGACCCCGGCATCCCGCTCGTGCTGCTCGGGCACTCGTGGGGGTCCCTCATGGCGCAGCACGTCGTGAACACCTCGTCCGAGGCGTACGACGGGGTCGTCCTGTCCGCCACGGCCTACCGGCTCCCCGGCTGGATGAACAGCGGCGACCTCAACGCCCGGCACGCGGGGTCGGGGCCGACGAAGCACGAGTGGATCAGTCGCGACCGGGCGGTCGTCGACGCGATCGCCGCCGACCCGCTGGTCGTCGAGGCGGACGTCATCAAGCTGTTCGGTGTCCGTGACGCGCTCCGGTTGCTCGGTGTCCCGAGGCGGGCGATCCCGCACGACCTGCCCGTGCTCCTGCAGGTCGGGTCCGACGACACCCTCGGCGGGCCGCGGTCGATCGAGCGGCTCGCGGCGGCGTACCGCCGGCGCGGCGGGCTGTCGGACGTGCAGGTGCACGCCTACGAGGGGGCGCGGCACGAGGTCTACAACGAGACCAACCGCGACGAGGTCATCGCCGATCTGATCGCGTGGCTCGACCGCCACGTGGGTCGCTGACGCGGTCGTCTCTCCGGATCGGGTCGGTCGCATCGAACCACAGATCCGACATCGAACCAGGAGCGGCGGGCGGTTCGACGTCGGTTCCGTGGTTCGGTCCGCACGTCGGTGACCAGCGTCACCACAGGTCGGACGGGAGGCGCGTGGGGGCGCCGCCACGCGCCTCCCGTCCGCCACGGCGTAGGCTCGTGCCGTGCACGGTGAGTACAAGGTCCCCGGAGGCAAGCTGGTCGTCGTCGACCTCGAGGTCGTCGACGGGAGCATCCGCGAGTTCCGTCTGGCGGGAGACTTCTTCCTCGAACCGGACGACGCGCTGCCGCTCATCGACCAGGCCGTGGACGGCCTGCCCGCGACCACGGACGCAGCCGGCATCGCCGCCGCCGTCCGGGGCGCACTGCCCGAGGGCGCCGTGCTGCTCGGCTTCACGCCCGAGTCCGTCGGCGTCGCCGTCCGTCGTGCGCTCTCGCGGGCGTCGACGTGGCAGGAGTACGACTGGGAGATCGTCCACGAGGGCCCGGTCAGCCCGAACGAGCACCTCGCGCTCGACCAGGTCCTGACCGAGGAGGTCGGCGCCGGACGCCGTGGCCCGACCCTGCGCATCTGGGAGTGGGACCAGCCGGCCGTCGTCATCGGGTCGTTCCAGTCGCTCAAGAACGAGGTCGACCCGGAGGGTGCCGCGAAGTACGGCGTCGAGGTCGTGCGCCGCATCTCCGGCGGCGGCGCGATGTTCATGGACGCCGGGGCCATCATCACGTACTCGCTGTACGTGCCGACCGACCTCGTGCAGGGCATGACCTTCGCGGACTCCTACGCGTACCTCGACGAGTGGGTGATCGAGGCGCTGAAGTCGCTCGGCATCGAGGCGTACTACCAGCCGCTCAACGACATCGCCTCGGCGAGCGGGAAGATCGGCGGCGCGGCGCAGAAGCGGCTCGGGACCGGTGCGCTGCTGCACCACGTGACGATGAGCTACGACATGGACGGCCAGAAGATGGTCGAGGTCCTGCGCATCGGACGCGAGAAGATGAGCGACAAGGGCACGACCTCGGCGGCGAAGCGCGTCGACCCGCTGCGCTCGCAGACCGGGCTCGCGCGGGCGGAGATCATCGAGCGGCTGATCGGCACGTTCACGTCGATGTACGGGGCGCGCGAGGGGCACGTGACCGAGGCCGAGCGGGCCCGGGCGCGGGAGCTCGTGGCGACGAAGTTCGCGACGCAGGAGTGGCTCGAGCGGGTGCCCTGATCGGGGAGGGGCGTCCGCTGGCGGGTGCCCCCTAGGCTCGGCGCGTGCGATGCGCCCCTCGTTTCCTGTCCGTCGCCGCCGCCGCGGTGGTCGTCGTGTCCACCGCGACCGCCTGCTCGGGCGGCTCGGCGGACGACGCATCCACCTCGGAGGCAGCGCTCTCGCGGTGGTCCTCGCTCATGGGGACCGCACTGCTCGACGAGGAGCACGGCCAGGGCGGAGCCGGCGGCGAAGGAGCGGGAGGCGCTGGCCTCGGATCGGTGCCGGCGGGCGCGTGGGACCTGCTCGTCGCCTGCAACGGCGCCGACGGGTGGTCCTTCCGGGTCGAATCGGGACCGGACGGCGGCGACACCCTCGCCCGGAGCGACGTGCCGTGCGGAGCGACCGAACGGCTGTCCGTGACGGTGCCGGAGAGCGGCGGATTGACCGTGCGGGCGCACCCGCTCAGGACCGCGCCGGAGGCGGTGCGTCGTGGAGACGTGCCGGTCCACTGGTACGTCGCGGTCGTGCCGGAGGGGTTCGAGCCGGAGTCGCGGTCCTACGAGCTGGGCTGATCGTCGGGCTCGTCGGGGTACCGCGTGCCGAGGTCCCGGTCGGCGTCGTCGAGCACGTCGCCGTCCTGGCAGCAGTGACGGCGGCCCGGGAGGGGGGACCCGGACCGCCGCGGCGACCAGTCTCGGCGGCGTTCCCAGGAACCAGCCGTGCAGACCACGCGCAGACGTGCGGATCACGAGGATCATCCGCGCGGCGGAGGTGGTCGCCGGGTGACTGACGTAGCGTCGGGACCGTGAACTGGTTGATCCTCCTGGGGGCGGTGGCCGCAGCGGCCGTCGTGATGTGGGTCGCCGATCGCGTGGGGTGGATCGACCTGTCGAACAAGGCCACACGCAGCGGCGGATCCGGTGGTGTCGTGTCGATGATGGACGAGGTGTTCGCACCGACCCGTCACGAGGCGCAGGCCGAGTACGAGCGGCAGGCACGCCTGCCGCACCAGGCCCCGACACCCGCCGACGACGACCACGACCTGCTGAGCGGGAACGTGCTCATCCGGGTGCCGTCGGTCCGAGGCGCCGGTCGGCACGAGGCCCGACCGGGCACGCTCGACCGCACGTACTGACCGCGCGCGGACGCGGACGGCAAGCTTGGGTGCTGCCGTCGTGTCAGCGCGTCGTGAGCTCCTGGTAGTCGGGGTGGCGCTCGATCCACGCGTGCACGTAGCTGCAGAGCGGGACGACGCGCAGCGAGCCCTCGCGGACGTCGTCGAGTGCGTGCTGGACGAGGATCGACGCGTGGCCACCGCCGCGGTGTGCGGGGTCGACCTCGGTGTGGGTGAAGCGGATCTCGTCGCCGTCGACCTCGTACGCCGCGAAGCCGATGACCTCGCCGTCCTCGACCAGGGAGTACTGCTGTGCGTCGGTGTCGTTGCGGACCTCGGGTGATGCCATGACGACGACCGTACGCCGTGCCCCCGGAGAGCGTCGTGGACGGCGCCGGTCCCCGAACGCGGGGCGGTGACACGCTCCCGATCCGCACTACTCTCGCCCCGTGCACGATGCAACACCGCCCCTGCGCTTCCGGACGCCGCCCGGCTGGCCCACGCCGTCGTCCGAGTGGGTCGACCTGTTCCAGGGGGCCGAGCCCGACGCCGGCTGGCGGCCGATCGAGGACATCCCGCCCGCTCCGTCCCGCTGGCGGTTCTGGGCGCCGACGCGAGCGCTGCACCGCCGCGTGCCCCGCGCCGCCCGGGTGGTGCCGGTCGTCGGCGCCGCGATCGCGCTCGCGTCGTTCGTCGCCGTGGTCGTCCTCTGGGCCGTCGGCGGACCGGCGGTCCTGGCACTGGCCCCGGTGGTCGCCGGCACCGCGCTCTGGGTGATCGGGGCGTCCCGGTACGCCGATCGGCTCGCCGAGGCCCTGCACGCGGTGCGTGCCGAGGCGTCGGTCCGGCGGGCCACCGAGCTCCCCGCCCGTGCCGCCGCGGTCTTCCCGGGCGCCGATCCGGCGGACGCATCGGCAGGGTGGGACGCCCGCGGCTGGGCCGTGCCCGGCGCGCGACCCTTCGTCGCGGGGCCGCCGTCGCGGTCCGGCACCCGGACACAGCGGGCACTCGTCGCCGTCACGGCCGGGGTCGCCGGGCTCGTCCTCGCGACCGGGGCCTCCGTCTCGCTCCTCCCGCTCGTGCCGGCGGTCGAGGAGGGCGCAGCCCGCGCGCTCACGGGCGTCGAACCGGGGTCTCCGTGGTCGGTCGAGGGCGACGACGAGGACGCCGCACAGCCCGAGTGGACGTCCGACGACGGCAGCATCGAGGCGTGGTGGCTCGCGGGCGACGACGAGTGGGAGGGCACCTGTGACCTGACGCCCGGTGACGCCGGTTGCGACGCGTACGAGATCGACAGCGACCGGACCTGCACGGCGGTCGTGACGGTCGGGTTCTTCGCGTCCCTGGACGACGCTCGACCGAGTCGCGTCGAGGAGCGAACGGTGTCGATCACGGAGGGCGTGCCGCTCGTCCTGGTCGAGAACCACGACGAGGACACGTCGAGCATCGGCGACGTGTCCTGCGCGTCCGACGACGACCCGCACGCGGACCGCATCGCGGCGACGCAGGGGGCCGACGCGGACACGGATGCCGAACGGCCCGCGGGTTGCGCGACCACGGACTGCGTCGCCTTCGCGGTGCGTTCGTCCACCGACTGCGCGGACGCGGCCGTGCAGTTCCGCGTCGGGGCCGAGGTCGGCTCGATCGGTGCGCCGCACGACGTGGTCGTCATGACCCCGCTGCTCGCCGGGCAGCCGACGGACGTCTTCGTCGGCGGCACGACGTACGCGTCCGACGTCACCCCGGGTGGCGTCACCTGCCGAGCGGGCACCGAGGACGACTCCGCCGCACACGCCTGACGCCGTGCACGCCCGATGCCGCACACGCCTGACGCCGCTCGGTCCTGCGGCCGGTCGGGTGCGGGGGAGGATGGTCCGGTGCGCAGCATCGACGACCGGAGCCCCGACCTCGTCGTGCTCGGGGACAACCTCGACGTCCTGCCGACCCTGCCGGACGCGTCGTTCACGGTCGTCTACCTGGACCCGCCGTTCAACACCGGTCGGAAGCAGCGCCGGCACGCGGTGACGGCCGAGCGGCGGACGGCCGGCGACGCCGGGACGATCACGGGCTTCCGCGGCCGGACGTACGAGCGCGTCCGGGGTGACCTCATGCGCTTCGACGACCGGTTCGAGGACTACTGGGCGTTCCTCGAGCCCCGGCTGCTCGAGGCCTGGCGGCTCCTCGCCGAGGACGGCACGCTGTACCTGCACCTCGACTACCGCGAGGCCCACTACGCGAAGGTCCTGCTCGACGCGCTGTTCGGTCGCGACGCCTTCCTGAACGAGATCATCTGGGCGTACGACTTCGGGGCGAAGTCGCGCTCACGCTGGCCCACGAAGCACGACACGATCCTGGTCTACGTGAAGGACCCGGAGCGCTACTGGTTCGACTCCGAGACCGTCGACCGCGAGCCGTACATGGCGCCCGGACTCGTGACGCCGGAGAAGCGAGAGCGCGGAAAGCTGCCGACGGACGTGTGGTGGCACACGATCGTCTCGCCGACGGGGAGCGAGAAGACCGGCTACCCGACGCAGAAGCCCGAGGGGGTGCTCCGGCGGATGGTGCAGGCGTCCTCGCGCGAGGGCGACTGGGTGCTCGACTTCTTCGCGGGGAGCGGCACGCTCGGTGCGGTCGCGCGGGACCTCGGTCGGCGCTTCGTGCTCGTGGACGACAACCCGGTGGCGGTCGACGTCATGCGCCGGCGGCTACCACACGCGGTGGTCGACGAGGTGGCGCCTCCCGGGACGTGACCGAGGCGACACCGCCGACGTCGTACGACGTCGGCGGTGTCGCCTCGGAGGGGTGCCGATGTGCTCGGACCGCCCGGCTACTCCGCGGAGTGGCGCCCGTGCGGGTGGTCGCCGTCGGTCGGACGGGAGGCACGGTCAGCGTCCGCCCCGTCGGTCCGGTCCGCCGTGCCGGTCGCCCCTGTGGTCGCCGCGGTCGCGGTCCCGGTGGCGGTGGCGGTGGCGTCCGCGGCGCGGTGCTCCGGTGCGGCGTGGGCGGGGTGCGTGCGGATCGTGCCCGTGGTGGTGGCCGGTTCGTCCACCGGCGCGGCCGCCGAGTGGGCGCCGTGCGTCGTCGCCCCCGGCAGCGGTGCCCGGGTGTCGTCGTTCCGCACCGCCGTGGCCGTGGCGGTCGTGCCCTGGACCGTCCCACCGTCGGACCGGACCGACGTGGCGGAGGCGGTGGTGCCTCCCGTCCGGCCCTGCGGCGGCTGGGCCGCGACGTCCGGCGAGGTGGGGACCGTCCGCATCGACCCGGTGTCGGGCGAGACGAGCGAGCCGGTGTTCGCGGCGGCGCGCTGCGCGTCGGACGTGAGTTGGTCGGCGTCCTTCGCGGCGTTCGCCTGCTCCTGCAGGGCCGAGACCTTGCGGAGCGGCGGGACCCGGAAGAACCAGGTGAGCACGAACGCGAGCAGGATGACGCCGAGTCCGACCCAGTACACGACGACCGCGGAGCTGCTGAAGCCGACGAGGAACGGGCGGGTCAGTCGCGGGTCGGCGCCGTTCAGGAACGACGTGTCGGTCGTGGCGGAGCCGGCCGAGGAGCTCGCGGCCGTGTCGCCCTTCTTCAGCTGGTCGACGAGCTTCGGCGCGACCTCGTCCACCACGGCCCGACGCTGGTCGGCGTTCGCGTAGTCGATCTGCAGCGTGCCGTCGACGACCTCGGCGTTCGCCTTGGACGCGGCGGTCTGGAGCGCCTGCTGCTCGGCGGTGGACTTGTTCGCCGCGACCTGCTGGGCGATGACCGAGTCGGCTGCCGAGGCCGGGATCGTGCCGGCGGCGACCTGCTGCTGCACCTGGGCGGTGACCTGCTCGGTGACGGCCTGGTCGGCAGCCTGCTTCGCAGCAGCGGCGCCCTTGTCGAGACCCTGCTGCACGTTCTGCTGCACCGGGTCCACGATCTTCGACCAGATCTGGTCCATGACGCCCTTGTTCTCGGACGCGCCGGCGACCGAGGGAGTGAGCGCCGCGTTGAGCGCGGGCTTGAGGTTCGACTCGTTCTGCATCGCGCCGGTGATGTTCGTCGGCATGAGCGTGAACAGCACCGAGAGGAGCACCGCGGTGCCCATCGTGCCGCCGATCTGTCGGAAGAAGGTCGCCGCGCTCGTGGCGACGCCGATGTCCCGCGGGGAGACCGAGTTCTGCGCGGCGAGGGTCAGCGTCTGCATGAGCTGCCCGAGGCCCAGGCCGATGCCGAACATGCCGATCATGAGGAACCACAGCGGGCTGTCGGCGGTCAGGAAGGTCAGGACCGTGAAGCCGATCGCGGTGAACGCGGTGCCGGTGATCGGGAAGACCTGGTACCGCCCGGTCCGCGAGATGATCTGGCCGGACGCGATCGACGCGATCATGAGGCCGAGCACCATCGGGAGCATGCTGAAGCCGGACTCGGTCGGGGTGACGCCCTTCACGATCTGCAGGTACAGCGGGAGCGTGAGCATGGCGCCGAACATGCCGAAGCCGACGAGCACGGAGAGCACCGCGGCCATCGAGAAGACGCGGGAGCCGAACAGCTTGAGCGGCAGGATCGCGTCGTCGCCCATCGCCCGTTCGACGATCACGAAGCCGATCAGGCCGAGCGCGCCGATGACGTAGCAGGCGATGGCGCCGGGGGAGTCCCAACCCCAGTCGCGGCCCTGCTCGGCGATGAGGAGCAGCGGGACCAGCGTGACGATGACGAGCGTGGCACCCCACCAGTCGATGCGGGGCTTGCCGCGGTCGCCGAACTTCGGCAGGTGCAGGAACGTCGTCACCATGACCAGCGCGATCACGCCGACCGGTACGTTGATGAGGAACACCCAGCGCCAGCCGTCGACGAACAGGATCTGGGACGCGCCGGCGAACAGACCGCCGACCAGCGGGCCGATCACCGAGGAGATGCCGAACACGGCCAGGAAGTACCCCTGGTACTTCGCGCGCTCCCGGGGGGCGAGCATGTCGCCCATGATCGCCAGTGGCAGCGACATGAGACCACCCGCGCCGAGGCCCTGCAGGGCGCGGAAGCCGGCGAGCATGAGCATCGAGGACGAGAACGACGCCAGGAGCGAGCCGATGATGAAGATGGCGATCGCCGTGAGGAACAGCGGGCGCCGGCCGAAGATGTCGGAGAGCTTGCCGTAGATGGGGGTCGTCACCGTCGAGGCGATGAGGTAGCCGGTGGTCACCCATGCCTGCTGGTCGAGGCCGTGCAGGTCGTCGCCGATCGTGCGGATCGCCGTGCCGACGATCGTCTGGTCGAGCGCGCCGAGGAACATGCCGGCCATCAGTCCGTAGATGACGAGCAGGATCTGTCGGTGGTTCATCACCGCGTTCGAGGACGTGGTGGGGGCCGCTGGTGCGGTCGCCGTCTGGGTCATTCGGTCTCCCGTGCGTACTGGTGCTCGCGCAGGCATTCCGTCCCGGGCGCGGGGGAACGTTCGTTGCGCGCACTGCAAAAATACAACCAGCGCAAACGGTTTGTTCCCCGGAACCGCGTTCCTGTGGACATCGGCAGGGTCCGGGGCGGATGTGCAGGAGGCGCCGTCGGACGGATCCGACGACGCCTCCCGGGAACGATCGACTACGCCCCGAGGGCGGCGTCCACGATCTCCTTGGCCTCGCGCTGGACCTGCTCCAGGTGCTCCTGCCCGACGAAGCTCTCCGCGTAGATCTTGTAGACGTCCTCGGTGCCGGACGGGCGGGCGGCGAACCACGCCTTGTCCGTGACGACCTTCACGCCGCCGACGGCCGCGTCGTTGCCGGGTGCCTTCGACAGCTTCGCCGTGATCGGGTCGCCCGCGAGGGTGTCCGCGGTGATGGCGTCACCGTCGAGCTTCGACAGGCGCGCCTTCTGCTCCTTGCTCGCCGCCGCGTCCACGCGCTGGTAGACGGGGGCGCCGAAGCGCTCGGTGAGCTCGGCGTACAGCTGCGACGGGGTCTTGCCCGTGACCGCGACGATCTCGGATGCCAGCAGCGCCAGGATGATGCCGTCCTTGTCCGTGGTCCAGGCCGTGCCGTCCTTGCGGAGGAACGAGGCGCCGGCGGACTCCTCGCCGCCGAAGGCCACGGAGCCGTCGATCAGGCCCGGGACGAACCACTTGAAGCCGACCGGGACCTCCCAGAGCCGACGACCGAGCGACTCGGCCACGCGGTCGATGATGCTCGACGAGACCAGCGTCTTGCCGATCGCGGCGTCGTCGCGCCACTCCGGCCGGTGTGCGTACAGGTACTCGATCGCGACGGCCAGGTAGTGGTTCGGGTTCATCAGTCCGCCGTCGGGGGTGACGATGCCGTGGCGGTCCGAGTCGGCGTCGTTGCCGGTCAGCACGTCGAAGTCGTCCTTCCGGGCGAGCACCGACGCCATCGCCGAGGGGCTCGACGGGTCCATCCGGATCTTGCCGTCCCAGTCCAGGGTCATGAACGCCCAGGTCGGGTCGACGTCGGGGTTCACCACCGTCAGGTCGAGTCCGTAGTGGTCGCGGATGCGCTCCCAGTACGGCAGCGAGGCGCCGCCGAGCGGGTCGGCGCCGATCTTCACCCCGGCGCGCTTGATCGCGTCGATGTCGATGATGTCCTCGAGGTCCGACACGTACGAGCCGAGGTAGTCGTACCCCTCGGCGGACGTCTCGTCCTGGCGGCGGACGTCGGCGTTGCCACCGGCGATGATCGCGTTCGCGCGGTCGGCGATCCACGACGTGGCGTCGCTGTCGGCCGGGCCGCCGTGCGGCGGGTTGTACTTGAAGCCGCCGTCACGCGGGGGGTTGTGGCTCGGCGTGATGACGATGCCGTCGGCGGTGTCGCCGTGCTCCTCGCGGTTGTACTTGATGATGGCGTGGCTGAGCGCCGGGGTCGGCACGTAGCCGTCCTCGGCGTCGGCGAGCACGCGGACGCCGTTCGCCGCGAGGACCTGCAGTGCGGTCTGCTCGGCAGGGGCGGAGAGCGCGTGGGTGTCGCGGCCGATGAACAGCGGGCCGTCGGTGCCCTGCTCGGTGCGGTACTCGATGATCGCCTGCGTGATCGCGGCGATGTGCATGTCGTTGAACGCGGTGTCCAGCGAGGAACCCCGGTGGCCGGAGGTGCCGAACACCACCTTCTGCTCGGGGATCGACACGTCGGGGACGCGCTCGTGGTAGGCCGCCAGGAGGGCGTCGAGGTCGACGAGGTCGTCTGCGGTCGCGGGGGTGCCGGCGCGGTCGTTCATGGGCCCATCCTGGCACTCGGCCCCTTGTGTGTGTCGCGGCATCGCGGGGCGGCACCGGACGGCGCTACGGTCGGAGGATGGGGGAGACGGTCCGCGCGGGTGCCGAGCTGTCGGCAGCCGTGCAGCAGGAGGACGGCGCCGTACTGCACACGACAGCAGGGACGACGGTTTCGTGGGCGGCGCTGCACCTGCTCGCCGAACGCGGCTTCCGGTGGGCCCCGGAGGCGGCGCACTCGACCGCTCCGCAGCTCGGTCGGCGTCTGCACGTCGACCTCGTGATCGAGCACGACCCGGCTCCGGGCATCCTGCTCGGTGTCGCGTCCTCCCGGTTCGTCGGGCACGCGTTCGGTGCAGTACCGCGGTTCGCCCTGGTCGAGAACGGTGAGGCCATCACGCCCGACCGCCTGACCCTCGCGGCGGAGCGGCGCTCGCCGCAGGACGCGCTGTTCGTCGTGACGACGAGGGAGCGGCCCGTGCTCGGCGGTGTCCTCGTCGTGCAGCGCGCTGCCGATGTCGTGCTCGAGACGCTGCGCTGCACGATCGCAGTGCCGCCTGGAGGCGACAGTGCGCTGCACGCCGGACTGGAGGCGGGTCTCCGGTCCGTCATGCACGGTCACCACGCGCGCTCGGCGCGGTTCGCACTCAGCCGCGGCAGGACCGACGGCGTGGTGGACACCTCGGTGGCTGGCCCTCCCGCACCGTTCGGCGTGTACTCCGCTGGGCGGGCCGCTCGAGCACACGAGGCGGCCGCAGACACCGCGGGGTTGCCGCACCGTGTCCTCGTGGTCGGCAGCGAGCGTGGTGTCGTCTCGTGGTTCCCGGGCAGCGAGCGCGAACGCTGGGCCGCTGCAGCGGTGCTGGTCGAGCGCTTGCAGGAACGCCGCTCTCGCGCCGCGCACGCATCGGACTTGCGGGCGGAGGGTGGTTCCGGTGAACATGGCACGCGGGTGGGGGGAGAACGATGAGTACACAGGGGTGGCGGATCGACCCGGCAGGGGTCGCGTCCGTCCTGTCCGAGGTCCGCGAGTCGGTCAACGGGACCGCGTCGGCGCTCCGGGCGGTCCAGAGCGGGGTCGCCGAGGTCGCGGCGGGTGCCGGGGACGTGGTGAACGAGGCGCTCGGGGCCTTCGTCGAGGAAACGCAGGACGACGTCGATCAGGTGACCTACCGGCTGATCGGCGGGGTGCAGGGCGTGACGAACGCCGTCGACGCCTACCGCGCGGGCGACCTCGACATGGCGGCGAACGCACAACGTGCCGGCGTGCGCGCCCACGAGGGTCACGACCTCTCGCTGTTCATCCGCGCGGCGGAGGAGCGACGGTGAGTGGGGTCGCGTACGGGGATCACGGCCTGATCGCGCCGGACGCCATCCCCGGGGCGGATCTGCAGCTCGATGCCGTCTCGACGGGAGCCGCGACGATCCGAACCGGAGCGGACTCGATGAAGACCGTCGCCGACGACCTCCCGTCGAAGTGGCAGCGTCTGAGCGGTGTCTACGAGTCACCCGAGTCGGATCAGGTGTTCACCCTCATGGATCCGGTGACGGACGACGTGCACACCATTGGCGGTGTCGCCCGGAGGGTCGCTTCGGCGCTGGACACGTACGCGTCCACTGCCGCTGCGCCGAAGCGGGAACTCGACGCCCTCCGCGTCGAGGCCGAGGCCTTCGTCGCGCGGGTGCGGCACGGGGTACCGAGGTTCGAATCAGCCTTCACGCCGAAGCAACCGGCTCCGGTCTCCGGCTCGTGGAACGGCTACCAGGCCGTGGAACAGGAGCCGGAGTCGAAGACGGTGCCCTGGTACGAGGACATCGCGACACGCGCCGAGAACGACCAGCTGATCCGGCGTGTCAACGAACAGGTCGCGTTGCTCCAGGCAGCACAGGCGGAGTGTGCCCTCGCGATCAAGAAGGCGTCGGGTGCGTCGGTGAAGCAGGCCTTCCAGGCGCCGTCGAGGAGCGACCTCGACGCTCGCGGGGTGGACCTGCCCTGGTCGCGGGTCGGGACCGCCGAGGGCAAGACGTGGGCCGAGCAGTTCGAGGAGGGCTTCACCGACGACCTGCTGAAGACGCTCGGAGGACTCCTCCACCTCGGCGGCTGGGACGACAGCGGAGAGTGGAGCTGGGGGAACGCTGGCTCGGCGTGGAAGAGCATGGGCGACGGTCTCGTGGCCTTCGGCATGCTCGTCGACCCGCTCGCCTGGCTTGATGCCGCGGCCGATCCCGAGGGGCAGGCGGGGCAGACCCTCGGCGCGTTTGGTGACGGCGTCGAGCGTTGGTGGGAGGACGCGCAGGAGCACCCCGCGGTCGCAGCCGGCGCGGCTGCTTCGGCGGTCGGGACGAGCTTCATCGGGCCCGAGGGATGGGCTGGTCGAGCCGGCCGAGCGGAGGAACTCGCGTCGGGGCTGGGGAAGCTTGGTCTTCGCGGCATGGAAGCCGACGTCCGCTCGTGGGTGAAGGGTGGAGCCTCGCAGGCAAACATCGACGCACTCGCCGACCTCGTCGACCGTGAGTACGCGAAGTGGTCACGTACGGCCGGGTACTCGCCTGCCTCAGGCGTGGGCGATGACTCCTTCGCGAGCTTCTTCCGCGACGAGTTGAACCGGTTCGAGTTGGAGCATCCGGACTACCACCGGCTGAACGATGCCGATGCGATCCCGCACGGCGTCGAATCGTCGATCTTCATCGAGCGCGGGGGTTTGCAGTACGCCGAAGATCACGGTGGGCATGCGATCAAGTGGCACGTTCCACCGTCGGTGCTGAACAAGGAAGCCTTCGACGACTTCGTACGATCCCGATTCAAGGGCGAAAAGGAGAACAGCGCCTACTCGCTCCCGGTGCGGAAGGTCGACGAGATGATCGCCTCGACGCTCGACGCCAACCACGAGGCCATCCAGGAGTGGATCGCGGCGAAACGAAACGGCTCGATCGGGAAGCCCACCCAAGAGTTCGAGTGGCCGTCCGACACCGTGGTCGGTCGCTACTTCGACCCGGATGGGGTACCGCCGATGCGCGATGCGTCCGTTGTGCGGGTGGTGTTGAAATTCTTCCCGGACGGCCATCCCCCGTACTCGATCGTCACAACGTACCCGCGAGAGGACCTGAATGGATAAGCACGAGTACTACCGGAGCGTGGCGGCTCGCGCTCCGGGCTTCAGATCGCTCTTGGCGGCTGAGTTCAACTACGACTGGGACCTCGATTGGCCGGATGTCGAGTCCGTGCTCGTCAGCGACCTCGATGAGGTATCGCGGGCCGAGAACCTCCAGTACCGCGACGAACTGAACTTCCTGTTGCAGGAGCTGCCGACCGACAGTGACGTCGACGGTTTCTTCAAGTTCGTGGGTACGGGCCTCTCGCCGCGGGTCGACCTCGGACAGTC
Source organism: Curtobacterium citri (assembly GCF_030362955.1). Lineage (NCBI taxonomy): Bacteria > Bacillati > Actinomycetota > Actinomycetes > Micrococcales > Microbacteriaceae > Curtobacterium > Curtobacterium citri. The sequence continues at coordinate 29,262 of NZ_JAUCML010000009.1, read as the reverse complement.
AGCGCGGTCGTGGATGCTCGAACTCCGGGACCGGGCAGCACGGAATGTTCGATCGAAAGCAGAGTGATGAGGAAGCCAGGGAAGCCCGGTTGCATCGCCATCGAGGTGGAAGGGGAAGCATGACGGACCACACGGCGCGGACCGGGGTGTCCTACTTCCCGAGTGTCGATCGAGCAGATGACGCCGTGGCCTACGCGCTCGACGCCAATCACGAGCGGATCAGGAATTGGGTGGCGAACGGTGCCAGTCGACCGCTGCGGATCTACGCAGTCCCGGGCGGGTTCACCGGGCGGGGGAAGCCCTTCCGGGAACCGCAGGACCTCGAAGCCGTCCGCGTCGTCCTGGTCGGAACCTCGGACGATCCCTCGGGGTACTTCGTGTTGACGGCGTACCCCGCTGTGGCGAGCATCACGGCGCGGAACTTCCACGGCTTCGACGCTTTCGTCGGTACCTACTTCCACCAGGACTGGACGGAGGAGCCGTACTCGGCGGAGCAAGCGCTCGAGGACCACCTCGCGAGCTCTTCGCCCGACGCGCTCAGCGAGTTGCTCGAGGACGTCCGTGACCTGGACGGAATCCTCCCGGACGAGGCAGCGCTCGGGGGCCGGATCGGGTCGAAGACCGACCCCCGCACGACGGTGCCGCCGGAACGTCGTGCGATGGCGACGGCCTCGTCCGACACGTCGACGCCGAGCGCCGGGATGCCGAGGGCCTGGGCCGCGACGAGCATCCGCCCCGGGCCGCAGCCGATGTCGATGACGGGGCCGTCCGCTGGCCAGCAGATCAGGTCATCGGCCGGAGATTCGTCGAGGGGCGTACACCGCCGATCCAAGATGCGTCCGTTGTGCGGGTTGTCCTGAAGTTCGAACCCAGCGGAGACCCCCCATACTCGATCCTGACTAGTTACCCGCGAGAGACGATCAATGGATGACGAAGACTTCTACCGTGAGGTGATCCGTCGCGCTCCGAGAACGACCTCGTTGCTCGGCGTGGAATTCAACCTCGATTGGCAGCTCGATTGGCCAGATGCGGAATCGGTCCTCGTGCAGGACCTCGATGATGCTCCGCTGCGCGACAACGAGGTGCTGCAAACAGAGCTCGACTACCTCTTGAACGTGCTGGGGACCGACTCGTCGGTTGACGACTTCTTCACGTACATCGATTCGGGCCTCGATCCCCTCGCCGAGACTGGCCAAACCTCCCGTACCTGGCTCATCGGACTTCGAGACCGTGCTGCCCGCAATGTCCGAAACGGCGATTCGGTCGAGCGTGGGCAGACCGGTGAGGTCCTCTGATGGCACGCACTGTACGGACGGGTGAGTCCTACTTCCCGAGCGTCGAGCGCGCGAACGAAGCGGTGGCCTACGCGCTCGACTACAACCACGAACGCATCAGGCGGTGGGTCGCGGAGGGTGCTTCACGCCCGCTGCGGGTGTACGCCGTCCCCGGCGGCGTGACCGGCCGGGGGAACCCCTTCGTGGAGCCGCAGGATCTCGAAGCCGTGCGCGCCGTGCTCGTCCGATCGGCGGACAGTCCCTCGGGCTACACGGTGTTCACGGCGTACCCCGCGGTCGCGAGCATCACGGCGCGCAACTTCCACGGCTTCGACGCATTCGTCGGTACCTACTTCCACCAGGACTGGGCGGAGGAGCCGTACTCGGCGGAGCAAGCGCTCGAGGACCACCTCGCGAGCTCTTCGCCCGACGCGCTCAGCGAGTTGCTCGAGGACGTCCGTGACCTGGACGGAATCCTCCCGGACGAGGCAGCGCTCGGGGGCCGTCTCATCGAGCTCGACTGCAACTACGTCCCGTCGGACGACGGGATGAACGACCGTACATGGCTTCGGGAGGTGGCAGCGCGGGTCGAGCGGCACCTCGGCGGCACTGATCCGAACGTCACGCGGTGAGCGACCACGTCGATCAGTCAAGGATGGTCTGGACGGTATCGGCACGGTTCGCCGTCGACGACCGCGCGATCAGCGCGTTCCCGGAGCCCGCGATCTTCGCTGCCCAGGAACGGCGCGACCCTTGATCGAGATGGAGAAGTTCGCGGCGGGAGTGCCGTCCTTCGCGAACTTGATGGGCGGGGCGTTCAACGAGGATTGGCGCGATGAGTGGGACTCCGCAGAGGGGAGTCTCTTCAGTTCTCGGAGAGCGCACCGACCAGCTACGGAACATGCCCGTACAACGACGAGCCGTCGGGATGGCTCTGGGGTTGCGCACCGTCCACGCAGGCTCGGTTCCTGCGCGCACTCGAGTGGGCGCAGCGTCATCCTGACGAGTGGTCGCCGCTGCTCATCCAGCATCCGGTGACGGAGCATGACCCACGGGGGCCACGACTCGACCGGTGAGTGCAGACCGGTGAGCACAGAGCGAGCGGCCGCGCACACCGGGGACGTGGGGGGACGTTCCGGGGTGGGCGACCGCTCGCGGTCTGGGGGAGTGGCGGCTCAGGCGGTCCGGAACGACCCGGTCGCCGTGCGCAGCGACCCGGTCACGGTCCGCGTCGAGGCCGTCGACGTGCTCGGACGCCGGAACTGCGTGTCCACGAAGCGCCCGACGGTGCGGCCGATGCCGGTGCCGGTGTAGCTGCCGACGGGGCGCCAGGCGGCCTCGACCGCGTAGGCACCGAGCTCGTCACGCTGCTCGAGACCGGTGACGTAGGCGCCGCCGAGGGGGTTCTGTCGGTTCTGCACGGGTGCTCCTCGTCGTCGTGCCGCGGGTCACCGACCGTCCGACCGACGACCAGGACGCCGTCGGCTGATGACGACCACGCTACCCCGTTGTCTTGAACGATGCAAGACAACAGGGCCGCATCACGCGACGAGCTCGCAGAAGGTCCGACCCTCGGCCGTCCAGCTCTGGCGGGCCCGCAGTCCCGCCGTCGCCGCGTGCTCGAGCAGCGCGTCGACGCCCACCTCGGCCCAGGGGAAGCCCTCGCTGCGGTTGCCGTCGCCGTCCGCCACGTGCGCGGTGAACGTCCGGTCGGCGGAGCGGTCGACGTGGGTCTCGACGACGACGCGACCGCCGTCGCGGACGATCTCCGCGCAGCGGGCGAGCAGTGCGACGGGGTCGCCGCCGATGCCGATGTTGCCGTCGATCACCAGTGCGGTGTCCCACCGGCCCTCGTCCGGGATCGGGTCGAAGACCGACCCCTGCACGGCGGTGCCGCCGGAGCGTCGTGCGATGGCGACGGCCTCGTCCGACACGTCGACGCCGAGCGCCGGGATGCCGAGGGCCTGCGCCGCGACGAGCATCCGCCCCGGGCCGCAGCCGATGTCGATGACGGGTCCGTCCGCGCCGTCGAGCAGTGAGCGGTCGACCCGGTCGGCCGCGGCGCTCCAGCGACCGACGTCCATCGTGACCTCGACGTCGGGGCGCTCGGGGTCGGTCAGGCGCAGGCGGCCGTCGGTGCGCAGGGCGCGGGCGTAGGGCTCGCCGCCACCTGCGCCGAACGTGATGGTGTCGTGCATCGTCATCGGGCGCCTCCGGTCGTCGTGGTCAGGGTGGTGGGTGCCTCGGCGCGGAAGGCCGCGGCGAAGCGGGAGTCCGGCGCGAGGGCGGCCACCCGCTCGGCGTCCGCGACGGTGTCGACGTCGAGGAGGCCGGGCAGCGTGCCGACCGACAGGCCGGCGTCGGTCAGGCGGGCGAGCTGCACGGCACCGGTGTCGTCCTGCGACATCGGGACGCCGCGGAGCAGGGCGCCGTCGGGCTCGCGCAGGTAGAGCGACCAGAAGCCGCCGTCGTCGGCCGGGCCGAACCAGGCGTCGCGGTCCGGGTCGTCGAACACCCGGGCGAGGTGCTCGGGCGTCGCCTGCGGGGTGTCCATGCCGACCAGCAGTGTCGGGCCGGTCATCGCGTCGAACATCGCACCGAGGCGCTCGTCGAGACCGCCGCCCACCTGGTGCAGCACGTCGAAGTCGTCGGTGCCCTCGGGCAGGACGACGCCGTCGTAGAGCAGGACGCGCCGCGACGCCGGGAGGGCCCGCACCGTCGCGATCGTGTCGGCGAGTGCGGCCGACGCGACGCGCGCGGCACCCTCCGGCGTCAGGGCCGGCGTGAGCCGGGTCTTGACCTTGCCTGGCAGGCACTCCTTGGCCACGACGACCACCGTGACGTCCGTCATGAACGTGCTCCTTCCGAGGACCCGGCCACGTCGCGGGCGGGACCGGGCGCCACGACGCGGGGCCGTGCCTCCCGTCCGTACTGGCGCAGCAGACGGGACATGTCGCGGACGGCGTTGACCGTGCCGCGGAGCGTGCCGGTGACCTTGCTGTCACCGACGCGCTGGGCGTACCCGATGTCGGACTCGTCGACCCGCCAGCCGGCGGCGTGCGCGGCCAGCACCATCTCGAGCGGGTAGCCGCTCCGACGGTCCTGCAGGTCGAGCGCGACGAGGTCGGCGCGGCGCATGACGCGCATCGGGCCGAGGTCGCGGAGCCGGTAGCCGGTGGCGCGGCGCATGAGCACGGCGAGCACGCGGTTCGCGAAGCGGGCGTGCGGCGCCCAGGCACCACGCGTGGTCGGGACGCGCCGACCGAGCGCGAGGTCGGTGCGGCCGTCGGCGACGCGCGCCACGAGGGCCGGCAGCTCGGCGGGGTCCATCGAGGCGTCGGCGTCGCAGAACGCGACGTACTCGGCGGTCGCGGCGGCGACGCCGGCGGCGCACGCCGAGCCGAAGCCTTTGACCGGTTCGGTGACGACGGTCGCGCCGTGCGCGCGCGCCACGTCGGCGGAGCCGTCGGTCGAGCCGTTGTCGACCACGATGGCGCGGTACCCCTCGGGCAGGCGCCCGATGACGCGGGGGAGCGCGTCCGCCTCGTCGAGGCAGGGCAGGATCACGTCGACGGTCATGGTGTCCATTCGGTGCGGTCCGTCGGATCGACGGGTGCCCGCGTCGGTCCCGCTCGCCTCGGCGGCGGCGGGGTCGTGGTCGTCGGAGGGCGGGCGGTCCATGTACTCGACGTAACACGAAGACACAGCCCGGGGTACAGGTTAGCCGTCCCCCGCCGGTCACTCCGTGCGCCCAGTGGATGCCGTGTCCCGCTTCCGGGGGACAGCCGGGAGGCCCGGATCGCCTCCGCACGACGGCGCACCCGGTCGGGTGGCCGGTCCTGGCGGGATCGTGGCGGCTCGCGCAGGCTGTGCCGAGTCTCAGCACGCAGCCGGCCGCGCGGACGCGGCCGGGAGTGCCCCGGCCGCGTCGGCGCCGTCAGCGCTGGACGGCGGCGCGGAGCGGGGCGGTCGCGAACGCGCGCATGCCCTGCTCGAAGTCCACCTGTGCCTGCCACCCGAGCTCGGCGCGGATGCGGTCCGACGACGCCGTCACGTGGCGGACGTCGCCGAGCCGGTACTCACCGGTGACGACGGGCTGCGGCCCGTCCGGTCCGGCGATCGCCGACGCCATGTCGCCGATCGTGTGCACGACACCCGAGCCGACGTTGTAGGCGCGGAAGGTCTCGGCGGGCAGTTCGGCGGTCGCGGCGATCGATGCCGCGTTCGCTCCGGCGACGTCGTCGACGTGCACGAAGTCGCGCCGCTGCCGGCCGTCCTCGAAGACCCGGGGTGCCTCGCCGCGGGCCAGCGCCGAGCGGAACAGCGAGGCGACCCCGGCGTACGGGGTGTTCGACGGCATGCCCGGGCCGTACACGTTGTGGTAGCGCAGGGCGATCGCGGTACCGCCGGTCGCGCGCGCCCACGACGACGCCAGGTGTTCCTGCGCGACCTTCGTCTGCGCGTACACGTTGCGGGGGTCGAGCGCGGCCGACTCGTCGATGAGGCCCGGGACGAGCGCCCGCCCGTCGGGGCCGATCGGGTCGAAGCGGCCGGCGTCGAGGTCCTCGCGGCGACGGGCCGGCGGTCGCACCGGTTCGCCGTCGGCGGTCTCGTACGCGCCCTCGCCGTAGACCACCATCGAGCTCGCGACCACGAGCCGGCCGATGCCGTGCCGGTCCATGCCCGCCAGGACGTGGGCGGTACCGGCGTCGTTCGACGAGACGTAGTCGGGGGCGTCCTGGAAGTCGACCCCGAGGCCGACCTTCGCAGCCTGGTGGCAGACGACGTCGACGCCGTCGAGCGCGGCCTCGAGGGCGACGCGGTCGCGGACGTCGCCGTGGACGAAGGACAGACCCTGCTGCTCGTGGGCGCGGAGGACCTCGCCGGGGTCGCCGTGCACGTCGTCGCGCAGCGAGTCGAGGATGCGGACCTCGTGCCCCTCGGCGAGGGCGCGGCGGACGATCGCGGAGCCGATGAAGCCGGCGCCGCCGGTGACGAGCAGGCGGCTCATGCGCCGACCGCCCCGCGGAGCACGCTCTCGCTGGCCTCCGAGGGCACGAGCTCGCGGGGCGTCCAGTCGTCGGGCAGTGCGGCGACGACGTCGCCGATGGCGCGGACGATGACCTCGTTGGCGCGGGCCAGGCGCTCCATGACGGCGGCGTGGGTGACCGGGGCCTCGGCGGCCGTGGTCTCGTCCGCGCTGGGTGCCAGGCCGGCGTCGGCGTCGGTGACGTACGACAGGTTGACGGTGCCGATGCCGAGCTCCGCGGCGAGCGGGACCTCGGGCGTCATCGTCATGTTGATCGTGTGGCCGCCGGCCTCGCGCATCCACACCGACTCGGCGCGGGTCGAGAAGCGCGGACCCTGGATCACGACGCACGTGCCGGTCGGACGGAACGGCACGTCGAGCGCGGCGATGGCGTCGATCGCGGCGCGGCGGAGCACCGGGTCGAACGGGTCCGCGAAGGACAGGTGCTGCACCTGGTCCTCGAAGAAGGTGTCGGCGCGACCCCACGTGCGGTCGATCAGCTGGTCCGTCACGACGAACGTGCCCGGCGCGTAGTCCGGGTGCAGGCCGCCCACGGCGCTCGACGAGACGATCGCACGGACGCCGAGCGAGCGGAGCGCCCAGACGTTCGCACGGTGGTTGATCAGGTGCGGCGCGACCGAGTGCTCGCGGCCGTGCCGGGTGAGGAACGCGACGCGCTTGCCCGACATCGTGCCGACCGTGATCGGGCTGGAGGTCGGACCGAACGGGGTCGCGACGTCGATCTCGTCGGCCGTGCCCTCCTCGAAGAGGCGGTAGAGACCGGAGCCTCCGATCACCCCGATGCGAGCGGTCGTTCCGTCCACGGGCGGTTCGGTCGTGGTCACGTGGTCCTCCACAGGTCCTTCAGGATGTCCTCGGCGCGTGGTGCGCCCTGGATACGCTACTGACGCCCCTCCGGCAGTGACCGGGAGCGGGCATCCCCACGGGTTCGGAGGCACGGGTGCGCACGATCGGTCAGCATCGCGACGAGGTCGCCGCGCTCCTCGCACCCGCGCTCGCGCAGCGTGGTCCGGAGACGGTCGCGATCGACACCCTGGCGGACGGCGTCGGCGCCGGTCGGGGCCATCGTGTCCTCGCCGCCGCGGTGACGGCGCCCGTGCCGTTGCCCGTGTTCGACAACAGCCAGATGGACGGGTTCGCCGTCCGCGCCGCCGAGTCCGGTCGGTCCGTCCGGGTGGTGGACCCGATCCCCGCCGGTGCCGTCCCCGTGCCGCTGGCCCCGGGGACCGCGGCGCCGATCATGACCGGTGCGCGCATCCCCGAGGGTGCCGACGCGGTCGTCCCGGTCGAGGAGACCGCCCCGGGCGCGTTCCCCGCGGCCCTGGCGCTCGCCGAGCTCACCGTGCCGGACGGCACGACCACGGGCACCTTCGTCCGGACGGTCGGCAGCGACGTGCGGCGCGGAGCGGAGCTCGCCCCGGCGGGCGCCCCCGTGACGCCGGCGCTGCTCGGGACGCTCGCCGCCGCCGGCATCGACGTGGTCGACGTGGTGCGGTCCGTGCGCGTGCTCGTCGTCTCGACGGGCAGCGAGCTGGCGGACGGTGGTGATCGCGGAGACGGGCACGGTGGGTCGGGTGCGACGATCCGCGACGCGAACGGCGTCGCACTGCGGGCGGCCCTGGCCGAGGTCGGTGCCGCGGCGCGGACCGTCCGGCTCACCGACGACGTCGACGCCTTCCTGCCCGCGCTCGAGGACGCCGTGGGGGAGTGGGCCGACCTCGTGCTCACCACCGGCGGGATCAGCGCCGGGGCGTACGAGGTCGTGCGCCAGACGCTCGAGCCGCTCGGCCTCGCCGTCACCCCGGTCGCGATGCAGCCCGGCGGCCCGCAGGCGCTCGGCCGGCTCCCGCTCGCCGGACGCCGGGTGCCCGTCGTTGCGTTCCCCGGCAACCCTGTCTCGGCGCTCGTCTCGTTCGAGGTCTTCCTGCGACCGGTGCTCGCGGCGGTCGTCGGCGCTCCCGACCGAGCGGCGCAGGAGCTCCCCGCGGCGGAGTCGGCGACCTCACCGGTCGGCAAGCACCAGGTGCGCCGCGGCACGGTCGTCGACGGCCGTGTGCACTTCGTCGGCGGGCCGAGCTCCCACCTGCTCGGGCACCTCGCCGCCGCGACCCACCTCGTCCACGTCCCGGTCGGCACCGACACCGTCGAGCCCGGGGACCCGCTGACCGTCTGGAGCCTGCGATGACCGACGACCCCACCACCCACCCGTCCAGCGCCGACCCGACCGGCGCCGACCTCTCCCACGTCAGGTCCGACGGGTCCGCGCACATGGTCGACGTGTCGGAGAAGGACGTCACCGCGCGCAGCGCCACGGCCACCGCCACCCTGGTGACCCGTGCCGACGTGGTCGAGCGGATCATCGACGGCTCGCTGCCGAAGGGCGAGGTCATCGGCACCGCCCGGATCGCGGCGATCATGGCGGTGAAGAAGACGTCCGACCTCGTGCCGCTGTGCCACCCGCTGCCGATCGCGGGCGTCGAGGTCGACATCACCGGGTCGGGCGACCGCGTGCACATCGAGGTCGCCGTCCGGACCACCTCGCGCACCGGCGTCGAGATGGAGGCGCTGACCGGCGCGAGCGTCGCCGCCCTGACCGTGTACGACATGGTGAAGGCCGTCGACCGTGCGGCCGTGATCACGGACGTCCGGGTGCTCGAGAAGCACGGCGGACGCTCCGGGGACTGGAGCGCTCGATGACGTCCGAAAAGACCAGGGGCCGCGCCGGCGTGGTCGTCGTGTCCACGCAGGCGGCGACGGACGCCTCGCTCGACCGCACCGGCCCGACGATCGCCGCCTGGTTCCGCGAGCGGGGCTTCACGGTCGCCGAGCCGACGATCGTGCCGGACGGCGGCGCGATCGCCGAGACCGTCACCGCCGAGCTGCTCGCCGACGCGAGGGTCGTCGTGACCACGGGCGGGACCGGCGTCACCCCGACGGACCGGACGCCCGAGGCCGTCGCGCCCCTCATCGACCTGGAGCTCCCGGGTCTCGTCGAGGAGATCCGTCGGCGGGGCCTCGCCGGTGCCGGCCCGACGGCGCTCCTCACCCGAGGTGTCGCGGGCATCGCCGGCGGCCGCACGCTCGTGCTGACCCTGCCCGGTTCCCGCGGCGGGGTGGCCGACGGGCTCGCGGTGCTCGACGGCGTGCTCGACCACGTCCTCGCGCAGCTGCACGGCGCCGGGCACGCACCCCGGAGCGCGTCGTGAGCGGGGAGCGCGTCGTCATCGCCGACGTGGTGGACCGGGTCATCACCGTCGACGAGGTCTCGGACGCCGTCGCCACCGACCGCGACGGCGCGGTCGTGACCTTCGCCGGGGTCGTCCGCGACCACGACGACGGCAAGGGCGTGACCGCACTCGACTACGAGCGGCACCCGAGCGCCGGCGACGTGATCGCCGAGGTCGCCCGGTCGATCGCCGTCGACCACCCCGAGGTCCGCATCGCCGTGCTGCACCGCGTCGGCGCGCTCGGCATCGGGGACGTGGCGCTCGCCGCCGCCGTCTCGTCGCCGCACCGGGCGGAGGCGTTCGCGGCGTGTGCAGCCCTGATCGACCTGGTGAAGGAGCGCACGCCGATCTGGAAGCGCCAGGAGTTCACGGACGGCACGGACGAGTGGGTGGCTGCGCTGTGATGCGGTACGGCGTCGTGCCGACCGGCGGTGGCCGTTGAGCGACACTGTGGCGGCAGCCGAGCACCGGTGGGACCTCGCCGAGCAGCGCGCTCGACTCGTGCTGCGACGGTTCGCGGCGGGGCGAGGGCCTCGTCCCGCTCGACGGGGCCTGCTCGTGTCCGTCAGCGTCGTCGTCGAGCTCGCACTGCTCGTCACCGCGGTCGTGCTGCCGCCGGACGCGCCCGTCCGGTGGCTGCTCGCCACCGTGGTGGCATCCGTGGCACTGATCGTCGTCATCGCATCAGTGATCGTGGCGGTCCGCCGACGCGGGACCCCGGATCGACAGCCGGTCATCGGATCGCTCTCAGCGCGGGAGCAGCGCGCCGTCAAGCGAGTCGTCCGTGGTCGCGGAACCGCTCCCGACGACCGGCGCACCGTGGTCCGCGCAGCCGCGGTGCAGATGGCGGCGGCCGACGGACTGCCCGGCCTGTACGCGTACCCGATCCTCTGGAGCGCGCTGGCAGCGTCCGGAGTGAGCACCTTGTCGGTCCTGTACCTCCTCCCGGCCGTGGCCGCGGTCGGGAGTCTCGTCGGCACCGTCCGTGACGCAGCGCTGGCCCGACGTCTGCTCGCCGACGAACCCGCGGCCGACCCCGGCAGCTGTGGAGCCCCGCAGGAGACCGACGCAGGATCGTGATCCCGGCACCCGTTCAGGGCATGGTCCCGCACTCGGCGGATCCATAGACTCCGGAACATGAGCGTTCTGCTGTACGGCGCGGGGATCGTGCTGCTCGTCTTCGCCCTGATCGACATCATCACGCGGGGCGACGACCAGGTCCGAGGGCTCCCGAAGTTCGCCTGGATCCTCATCTGCATCTTCCTGCCCCTGGTCGGCAGCATCGTGTGGTTCGCCGTCGGGCACGACTGGAGCGCGAACGACCGGAACCACGGCCGCTACATCGAGCCGAACCGCCACGAGGACCGGTACGCCAGCATCGGCCACGCCCGCGCGGCGCACGGCGACAAGCGCGTGAACGGCACCGAGCAGGAGCTCGCCGAGCTCGAGCGGGAGATCGAGTACTGGGAGGCCCAGGCGCGGCTGCGCCGCGCGAAGGAGGCCGCCGGCGAGGGCGACCCGACCGCGGGCAGCTGATGCGGCGCGACCCGGACGAACCAATTTCCGACGCGACGTGGGAGACCGTGGCCGAGACCATCGCCGGACGGCCACTCGCCACGGTGCGTCGGCGTCGGCAGCAGTGGCGGGTGGTCCTGGTCGTCCTGGTGATGGTCGCCGTCGGCAGCAGTGGCGGGTGGTCCTGGTCGTCCTGGTGATGGTCGCCGTCGTCGGTGGCGCCTTCGTCGGCTGGCGGCTCGGACCCGACATCGAATTCGACACTGAGCCGCGGGACGGCGCCTGGGGCACGGTGGGGGCAGTGTGCCTGCTCGCGTCCCTCGTGGCATGGGTCGTCGCGGTGGTCTGGTTGCTCCGCCGCAACGCGTTCCCACCGCTCGGGAACGACCCGACATCGGGCCTCCGGGCGCGGGAACGACGGGCGATCGACCGGATGGCGCGCGGTGTCTCGGTCTGGCCCGCCGAACGGACCGACGTCCTGCGCGCTGTGGCGGAGCAGCGACGGCGCACCTCCACGCCGATCATCGCGTTCGCGCCCGGCTTCCTGCTCCTGTGGAGCGGGAACCTGCTGACGACCACCTGGTCGACGTTCACTGCGATCCAGGCCGTTGCGCTGGTCTTCTTCGCGGTCGTCCTCGTCCTGGCGCTGCGCTGGCGGGCGCAGTACCGGGCCTTCGTCGAGCGCAACCCGCCCCGCGCCGAGCGCGAGCCGGAGCCCGCGAGCTGAGCCGCGCCTCCCGGCCGGACCGAGAGCGGCCGTCCTGCGGTCGCGCACAACGCGGAGCACCTCGCGCCACGGAACTCCGTGGCGCGACGTGCCGGCGATCGTTCGAGAGCGCAGCGCACCACGGACCACCCGAACGCGCCCACGAACGCCCAGCCCACCGCACCCCACCGCGACCCCGCGGTACCCGCACCCCGCCGCGCCGCCTACCCTTGACGGGTGGCTCATCTCCTCGGCGCCGAGAACGTGCATCTCGAGTTCCCCACCCGTGTCGTCTTCGACAGCGTCACCCTCGGCCTCGACGAGGGTGACCGCATCGGCGTCGTCGGCCGGAACGGCGACGGCAAGTCGACCCTGCTCGCGCTGCTGGCCCAGCGCCTCGAACCGGACGCCGGCCGCGTCACGCACCGCCGCGGGCTGACCGTCGGGTACCTCGACCAGCGCGACGTCCTGCCCGCGGGCGCGACCGTCGGCAGCATCGTCGTCGGCGAGCTCGAGGAGCACGAGTGGGCCGGCGACCCGAAGATCCGCGACGTCATCGGCGGTCTCGTGTCGGACATCCCCTGGGACGCCGTCGTCGACGACCTGTCCGGTGGGCAGCGCCGCCGGATCGCGCTCGCGAAGCTGCTCGTCGGTGACTGGGACGTGCTGTTCCTCGACGAGCCGACGAACCACCTCGACGTCGAGGGCATCCAGTGGCTCGCGGACCACATCAACCGTCGGTGGTCGTCGAACCAGGGCGGCATGGTGGTCGTCACGCACGACCGGTGGTTCCTCGACGCGGTGTCGACCGACACGTGGGAGGTGCACGACGGCGTCGTCGAGCCCTTCGAGGGCGGCTACGCGGCGTACATCCTGCAGCGTGTCGAGCGTGACCGGCAGGCGGCCACGATCGAGCAGCGCCGCCAGAACCTGGCCCGCAAGGAGCTCGCCTGGCTCCGCCGCGGCGCTCCGGCCCGCACGAGCAAGCCGAAGTTCCGCATCGACGCCGCGAACGCGCTCATCGACGACGTCCCGCCGATCCGCGACACCGTCGCGCTGTCGCAGACGGCGACCGCGCGACTGGGCAAGGACGTCGTCGACCTGCTCGACATCGGCGTCTCGTTCGGCGACGCCGTGATCCTGCGCGACGTCGAGTGGCGCATCGCGCCGGGGGAGCGCACCGGCATCCTCGGCCCGAACGGCGCGGGCAAGTCGACGCTCCTCAACCTGGTGTCCGGCAAGCTCCAGCCGACGAGCGGCCGCGTCAAGACGGGCAAGACCGTGCAGGTCGCCGTGCTCGACCAGCAGCTCGCCGACCTCGCGCAGTTCGCGGACGACCGCGTCCGCGAGGTCGTCGCCCGCAAGAAGACGAGCTACGTCGCGGACGGCAAGGAGATGACGCCGTCACAGCTGCTCGAGCGGCTCGGCTTCACGTCGGAGCAGCTGTCGACGCCCGTCAAGGACCTGTCCGGCGGGCAGAAGCGCCGGCTGCAGCTCATGCTCATCCTGCTCGACGAGCCGAACGTGCTCATCCTCGACGAGCCCACGAACGACCTCGACACCGACATGCTCGCCGCGATGGAGGACCTGCTCGACACCTGGCCGGGCACCCTGCTCGTCGTGTCGCACGACCGCTACCTGCTCGAGCGCGTGACCGACCAGCAGTACGCCGTGCTCGGCGGGCACCTGCGGCACCTGCCCGGCGGGGTCGACGAGTACATGCGGCTGCGTGCGTCGGGTTCCGTCCCGCAGACGGCTGCTGCGGCTGCCGCCGCGACGGCCGGGAGGCCCGACACCGTCGGCGGGACCGGCTCGGCCGGACCCGTGGCCGCGTCCACCACCGTCCCCGCCTCCTCGCTCTCGGGTGCGGACCGCCGGACGGCAGAGAAGGAGATGTCCGCGCTCGACCGGAAGATCGCGAAGGTCGGCGCGGACCGGAAGAAGCTGCTCGACGCCTTCGCCGCGCACGACCAGTCCGACTACGCCGGGCTCGGGGCGCTGCAGACGCAGCTCGCCGGGCTCGAGGCCGAGGTCGAGCAGCTCGAGGAGCGGTGGCTCGAGGTGGCGGAGCTGCTCGGGGTGTAGTCGGGCCCGGTCAGGTGGTCGAGCGGCGTGGTCAGGCGCCGTGACAACCGATCTCGCTCGCGTCGTGCCCGGTGCCGATGCCGGTCCCGAAGGCGATCGGTTCGGTGACCGTGTGCAGTCGTCCGAGCCCGTCCTGGGTGGTGACGACCACGCCTCGGACGAACCCCGCGGTCCGGTCCGGGTCGAGCACGATCCGACCGCTGACGTTCAGGTCGCTGTGCGGCCGGACGACGACACCGCTGCCGACCGGGACGGTGCGACCGTACTCGGCGGGCTGATCAGGGTCCTCGGTGATGATCACGCCGGGCGACGACGTCCGGGGGTGCGGGGCGAGTGCGAGGTGCTCGAGCCGCACGCCCTCGATCGTGGCGATGCGGACGGTGCGGACGCGGACGTCGTGGTCGGTCTCGTTCTGGAGGTCGGTCATGAACCACGCTGCCGCCACGGCCGAGCCCTCGGGGTAGGTGCCGCACACGCCGCCGCCGGTGGTGCTCGTCGTCAGGCCCTGCGTCGGCACGGTCTCGACCACGAGCCCCGCGGCGAGGACCAGTGCCCCGATGACGCTCACTCCGACGACGGCCCGCCCCTTGTCCATGCCGCAACCGTAGGGGAGTCAGTGCCCGCCGCGCGCCCCCTCTTCGCGTGCGGTGGTCTCCGCGTCCGCGGCGGTGTCGTGGTCGGGCCGCACCTCGGTCGGATCCCCCTCGCCGGGGTTCGCCACGACCTCCCACAGGTGGCCGTCCGGGTCCTGGAAGAAGCCGGACCACATGCCCCACGGTCGCGTGTACGGCGCGGCCGACATCGTCGCGCCGGCGTCACGTGCGCGGTCGAGGAACGCCTGTGCCGCCTCCCGCGACGGTTCGAAGTGCCCGATCGTCGTGCTCGGCGCGGTCGCCAGGTCGACGCCGGAGTCCTTCCGCATGTCCTCGCGGCCGTACACGCTGACGATCAGGCCGTCGTCGAGGGTGAACATCGCCGTGGTGCCGCCCGCCGCGTTCTCGGTCGCGGGGTACTCGGTGCCGATGATCCCGCTGCCCTCGATGCCGAGCAGGGCGCGGTAGAAGGCTGCCGATCGTCCGACGTCGGCCACGGCGAGGGTGATCGCGTGCATGCCGCGCACGCTACGCCGGGCCGGCTGCCCTCAGTCGCCGAGGCCGAGGATGAGGCGACGGAGCAGCGCGGCGAGCTGGCCCTGCTCGTCGTCGGACACCCCGGTCAGGATCGCCCGCTCGGCGCTGAGCAGGTCGGCGATCGCCGCGTCGACGGCCGCGCGCCCGCTCGCCGTCAGGGACACGAGGATGCCCCGGCCGTCGCGCGGGTCGGTCCGGCGGCTGACGAGTCCGCGTGAGGCCAGCCGATCCACCCGGTTCGTCATGGTGCCGCTCGACACCAGCGTCTGCTGCAGCAGCGTCTTCGGGCTGAGCTCGTACGGCTCGCCCGCACGCCGGAGCGCCGACAGGACGTCGAACTCCCACGGCTCGACGTCGCTCGCGTCGAACGCGGCCCGGCGGGCCCGGTCGAGGTGCCGTGCGAGTCGGTCGACGCGCGACAGGACCTCGAGCGGACCGAAGTCCAGGTCGCCGCGCTCCCGGCCCCACGCCGTGACGATCCGGTCGACCTCGTCCTGCTGCGGCATCCCTCCATCTTGGCCGAACCGGTGCCGCGCGGCCAGCCTCGACGGCATGGGAGGATGGAGGGGCATCCCATCGGGGTGCGTTCCGCCTTGGTGTAACGGCAGCACGACGGCCTTTGGTGCCGTTAGGTCCGGGTTCGAATCCTGGAGGCGGAGCGGTCGGCTGTCGGAGCGGGGAGCCGCCGTGGCTACGGCAGCATCTGCTGGAACAGCGCCGCAGCGCGCACCACGCCGAAGACCGTGCCGACGGCGCCGACCACCAGGTACGTCCACAGCGGCCACATCGGCCGACCCGGTGCCACCTTCCGCACGACGACGAACCGCCCGATCACGTAGACGATCGTGGCCAGGAACGCCCAGGGCCAGGGGAAGGGCCGGACGACACCACGCCGTCGGAGCGCACGGTGGTCGAGGAACGCGAGCAGCACGGCCGCCCCGTAGAGGAGCAGCCCGCCGACCTGCAGGACGAAGTAGCCGACGGTGTAGACCGATGCCGGGTCGAGCGCCTGCAGGCCATCCGGGCCGATGGTCCGGAACCGGAGCTCCGGCCTGTAGGCGAACTGGAGCAGCACGACGAGGACCGGCTGGAGTGCCAGCAACCAGATCGGGAGGGTGTCCGTCGCCACTCCGTCCGGGATCCGGGGACGCTGCACCGGTCCGGCGGGCGGATTGACGTGCTGCGTCCAGGCGGCGCCGTCCCACCAGCGGTTCCCGGGCTGTCCGGACGGGTCCGGGTACCAGCCGGGCGGCGTCGTGGTCGACATCGGATCCCCTCGTGCATCGGCGGGAGCAGCGTGCCCCACACCGTCCGAACCTAGTGGTCAGGAATCCGCGCCGCTCGAGCCCCTCGCCACCAACCGGACGGGGTTGCGGATCCGTCCGCGCCGCACCCGCCCCTCGATGCTCTCGACGAGTGCCTCCGCAGCCAGCCGTCCGAGCTCCTGCAGGTTCATGTCCACGCTGGTCAGGTGCGGCCGAGCGCCCTCGACCAGGATGTCCCAGTTGTCGAACCCGACGACGGCGACGTCGTCCGGGATCCTCCGCCCGGACTCACGGACCGCGTCCATGACCCCGCGGGCGATGTGGTCGCTCCCCGCGACGACCGCGTCGACGTCGGGGTGTGCCGCGAGGAGCCGGCCGGCCGCCTGCCGTCCCCAGGACTCGTCCCAGGCACCGAACACCAGGCCTGGGTTGCCGACGAGCTCGAGACCGTGGTCCTCCATCGCGGCGGCGGCCCCGCGCAGGCGGTCCCGGGCTGCCGCGTAGGTGTCCTCGCCGTTGACGATCGCGATGCGTCGGCGACCGGCGGCGACCAGGTGCTCGACGGCGATCCGCCCCGCCAGTTCGTTGTCCGGCTCGAAGGACAGGTCCTGTTCGTCGGTCGAGGGGGCGTAGACGTAGACGACCGGGACGTCCGGCTTCGCCTGCATCGGCGGCCGGGGGTTCGTCGTGCGGCCCACGACCAGCACGCCGTCGACCCGCCGGGTCAGCAGGGACTGCAGCTGCAGCTGTTCCCGGAGCGCGCTGTCGCGGGCGTCGGCGAGCAGGACGCTCAGCGACCCGGCGCCGAACGCGTCCTCGGCGCCGAGCAGGATCGGCAGCACGAACCGGTTGTCGAGGTCGCTCGTGAGCATGCCGATGGTGTTCGTGGACGCGCGGTTCAGGGCACGGGCGAACGGGTTCGGCGTGAACGAGAGTGCAGCGGCGGCGGCGAGGACGGCCTCTCGAGAACGGGCGCTCACGTGCGCCCGACCGTTGAGCGCCTTGGACGCGGTCGCGACGGAGACGCCGGCTGCGCGCGCGACGTCGGCCAGCGTCGTGGTCTCGGCCGTGGCCCCGGTGCGGTGATCGTCGTCGTCCATGTGCCCCTCCGAAACCAGTTTACGAAAGTTCTTGACACTGCGGCAAGGGTCCTCGTACATTGCTCCCGAAACCGGTTTCGGTCCTGCTCGACGAAGAGTTCCTCCTGGGGAGGTGCGCTCGCCGGGACGGACGTTGCCGGACCCGAACGGCGATCACGTCGCATTCAGAGAGGAACCCGTGATCATGCGCACCAAGACTGTTGTCCGCATCGGCGCGCTGGTGGCAGCAGCCAGCGTCGTCGCCGGTCTCACCGGATGTTCTGCCCAGTCCTCCGGCTCCGGTTCGTCCGACGCCGCGAAGGGCACGTACACCTTCTGGGACCCGTACCCCCAGTACGACGCCTCGTCGGACTGGGGCAAGCTCATCGCCCAGTGTGGCAAGGACGCCGGCGTCACCGTCAAGCGCACCGGCTACGACACGTCCGACCTGACGAACAAGGCGCTGCTCGCCGGCCAGCAGGGCAAGTCGCCCGACGTGCTGCTCGTCGACAACCCGGTCGTCTCGACCCTCGCCCAGGCCGGCATCCTGACCGACACCGCGACGAGCGGGCTCGAGACCGGCGACATCGCGCAGAACATCCTCGGCGCCGGGGTCGTCGACGGCAAGACGTACGGTGTCCCGATCGGCGCGAACACCCTGGCGCTGTACTACAACCCCAAGGTGCTGCAGGCGGCGGGCGTCGACCCCTCGTCCGTCAAGGACTGGGACTCGCTGACCGCGGCACTCGCGAAGGTGAAGGCGGCGGGCAAGAAGGGCATCACCTTCTCAGGTATCAACACCGAGGAGGGCTCGTTCCAGTTCCTCCCGTGGTTCTGGGGCGCCGACGCCGACCTGACCAAGCTCGACTCCGCGAAGGCCGAGGAGGCGCTGAAGCTCTGGAAGGGGTGGATCGACGAGGGGTACGCCCCGAACTCGGTGATCCAGAACACCCAGACGACCAGCTGGCAGGAGTTCCAGTCGGGCGACTTCGCCTTCGGTGAGAACGGCACCTGGCAGAAGGACGCGGCGAAGCAGATGGGCGCCGGCGTCATCACGATCCCGGCGAAGGACGGCGGAGCCGCCCCGGTGCCGACCGGCGGCGAGTTCTTCACGATCCCGGTGCAGCAGGACGACGCCCGCTACGCGACCACGAAGAAGATCGTCGAGTGCCTGTCCTCGGGTGACAACGTCGTGAAGACGGACAACACGCTGAACTACGTCGCCGCGTCGAAGGACCTCCAGCAGCAGCAGCTGTCCGGCAACGCCGACCTGAAGACCTGGGTCGAGGCCGTCGGTGCCGCCCGCGCGCGCACCGGGGACGACCTCGGCGTGAAGTACCCGGTCATCTCCGAGCAGCTCTGGACGGCCGTGCAGAAGGCCGAGTCCGGCTCGGCGTCGCCGTCCGACGCCCTGCAGTCCGCCCAGCAGGCCGTCGACGAGAAGCTGCAGAAGTAGCCGACGGCGGCACCAGCACCACCACCACCCGCACCACCGAACGGAAGCCGACACGACCATGACGACCGACACGACGTCACTGCGACCGTCGGCTGCGCGTCCCCGGGCCGAGGACACCAGCTCCTCGGCCCGGAGCCGCCGCGCACACGCGCAGCGGAGAGCGCAGCTCACGGCCTGGGCGTTCCTCGCCCCGGTGGCCCTGTACCTCGTGCTCTTCTACGCGTACCCGCTCTGGAAGAACATCGAGCTGAGCCTCAAGCACTACACGGTGGCGTCCTTCGTCTCCGGCAACGCCCCCTTCGTCGGCCTGCAGAACTTCGTCGACGTGTTCTCGAGCGCGACCTTCGCCCCGGCGATCTGGCACACGGCCGTCTTCGTGCTCGTGTCGATCGCCGTGCAGTTCGCCCTCGGGCTCGCCCTCGCGGTGTTCTTCCACGAGCACTTCCCGCTGTCGGGCCTGCTCCGCGCACTGTTCCTCGTGCCGTGGCTCCTGCCGCTGCTCGTGTCCGCGAGCACGTGGTCGTGGATGATGAACAGCGACTCGGGCATCGTGAACGCGTTCCTCGAAGCGGTCGGCATCGGACAGATCAACTGGCTGACGAGCCCGGAGTGGTCGCTCTTCGCCGTCCTCGTCGCGAACATCTGGATCGGCATCCCGTTCAACCTCGTGATCATGTACTCCGGCCTGCAGGGCATCCCGGGGGAGCTCTACGAGGCGGCGTCCCTGGACGGGGCGAACGGCTGGCAGCGCTTCTGGCGGATCACCTTCCCGCTGCTCCGTCCGGTCACGGCGATCACCCTGCTGCTCGGCTTCGTCTACACGCTCAAGGTCTTCGACATCATCTGGATCATGACGAAGGGCGGCCCGTCCGGCTCGTCCACCACCCTCGCCATCTGGTCCTACCAACTGGGCTTCGGATCGCTCCTGCCCGACTTCAGCTCCGCCGCGACCGTGGGCAACGTGCTCATCGTCATCGCCCTGGTCGTCGGCCTGATCTACGCGCGCGTGCAGCGCCGACTGGAGGTGTGAGGTGGCCACCACGACCGTCACCCGAGCCGTGACGACCCGGAGCACCCGCGGCCGACTGCGGGCCACGGGCACACCGCCCGCGGCGAAGCGCTGGTGGCGGACCGCGCTCGGTGTCGTCCTCACCGCCGTGATGCTGTTCCCCGTCTACTGGATGGTGAACGTCTCGCTCACCCGCGACCAGGACATGCGCAAGAGCCCGCCGAACCTGATCCCGATCGACGGCACCCTGCACGGGTACAGCACCGTGCTCGGCCAGCAGCTGCCGTTCCTCGGCACGAGCCTGCTCGTCGGCCTGGGCACGGTCGTGCTGACGCTCGCCCTGTCGGCCCCGGCCGCCTACTCGCTCGCGAAGCTGGGCCCCCGGGGCGGCGGCGCCATGAGCTTCGTGCTCCTCATCGCGCAGATGATCCCCGCGATCATCATGGCGATGGGCTTCTACACGATCTACGTGCAGCTCGGGATCCTCGACACCGTGTGGGGCCTCATCCTCGCCGACTCGACGATCGCGGTGCCCTTCGGCGTGCTCATCTTCACGGCGTTCATGCGGGGGATCCCGGACGAACTCCTCAACGCGGCCCGCATCGACGGCGCGAGCACCTGGCGCACCTTCACGTCCGTCGTCATGCCGGTCAGCCGCAACTCGATCGTGACGGTCTCGCTCTTCAGCTTCCTGTGGGCCTGGTCGGACTTCCTGTTCGCCAACACCCTCGACGGCGGCGGGGACGCGAAGCCGATCACCCTCGGCATCTACGCCTACATCGGCAACAACAACCAGGAGTGGAACTCGATCATGGCCACCGCCGTGGTCGCGTCGATCCCCGCCGCGGTGCTCCTCGTCCTCGCCCAGCGCTACGTCGCCGCCGGTGTCACCGCCGGCGCCGTGAAGGACTGACGCACCCGCACCCCACGTCCCAGGAGGACATCGTGACCATCACCCACACCACCGTCCCGGCCGGTCCCGTCGTGCCCTCGACCGGTGCGCTCCGCCCCCTGCCGCTCGGCGACCTGCGCCTGACCGGCGGCTACTGGGCCGACTGGCAGCAGCGGAACGCGGACACCGTGATCCGGCACTGCGAGACCTGGATGGAGCGCATCGGCTGGACCGGGAACTTCGACGCCGCGGCGACCGGAGCGCCGTTCGACCACGCCGGCATCGAGTTCGTCGACTCCGAGGTCTACAAGCTGCTCGAGGCCATGGCCTGGCAGCTCGGCGTGCAGCACGACGACGACCTGGCCGAGCGCTACGACCGGCTGGTCGACCGGGTCGCCGGGGCGCAGGACGCCGACGGGTACCTCCACACGAGCTTCGGTCGCCCCTGGCAGCGGCCCCGGTGGTCCGACCTGGAGTGGGGCCACGAGCTCTACTCGATGGGGCACCTGCTGCAGGCAGCGGTCGCGCGGCTGCGCACCGCCGGTGGCGGACGGCTCGTCGACGTGGCGGTCCGCGTCGCCGACCACCTGGTCGACGTGTTCGGGACGGGCGGACGGGAGGCGGTGTGCGGGCACCCCGAGATCGAGCCGGCCCTCGTGGAACTCGGTCGGGCGACCGGCGACCACCGGTACGTCGACCTGGCGCGGACGTTCGTGGAGCGTCGCGGGCATGGGCTGCTCGCGCCGATCGAGTACGGACAGGAGTACTTCCAGGACGACGTCCCCGTCCGGGACGCCGAGGTCCTGCGCGGACACGCCGTCCGGGCGCTCTACCTGGCGGCGGGTGCGGTGGACGTCGCGGTCGAGACCGGTGACGCCGAGCTGCTGCGCGCGGTCGAGACGCAGTGGGCGAACACGGTCGCCAAGCGCACCTACCTGACCGGCGCGATGGGCGCCCACCACCAGGACGAGGCGTTCGGTGCCGACTACGAGCTGCCGCCGGACCGCGAGTACGGCGAGACGTGCGCGGCGATCGCGTCGAACATGCTCTCGTGGCGGCTGCTGCTCGAGACGGGGGAGTCGAAGTACGCCGACCTGATCGAGCGCACGCTGTACAACGCGGTGATGGTCGCCCCGCGCGAGGACGGCCGGGCCTTCTTCTACGCGAACACCATGCACCAGCGCGTCGAGGGCACCGTGCCGCCGGAGGACGAGGTGCTCCGGCGCGCCCTGTCGAGCCTGCGTGCCCCGTGGTTCGAGGTGTCGTGCTGCCCGACGAACCTGTCGCGCACGATCGCCAGCGTGCAGTCCGTGTTCGCGACCGTGAGCGACGACGGCCTGCAGCTGCACCAGTACGGCGACTACGAGGTCGACACCGTCGTCGGCGACGGCACCCGGGCGGCGTTCTCGGTGCGCTCCGACTGGCCGCACGCCGGCCGGGTCGAGGTCGTCGCGACCGCTGACTCGGACGGCCCGGTCGCCCTCCGACTGCGGGTACCGTCCTGGTCTTCGGGAGCCACCCTCGACGTGGCTGGCCAGGCGGTACCCGTGGTGGGCGACACCGTCACCGTGACCCGGGTCTTCGCCGCGGGTGACCGCGTCGTCCTCGACGTGCCCGTCCGTGCGCGGATCACCGTGCCGGACGCCCGGATCGACGCGGTGCGCGGCACCGTCGCGGTCGAGCGCGGCCCCCTGGTCTACGCGCTCGAGTCCACCGACCTGGGCGCCGACGTGCGTGACGTCACGGTGCCGACCGGTGTCGAGCCCGTGGACGGCGGTGTCGACGACGTGCGCATCGCGGTCCGGGTGCACCCGACGCCGGAGCCGGACGCGCTGCCGTACCGGAGCGCCGACGGCACGACCGACCACGAGACCGACCGCGCCGCGGACGGTGCGGCCGGCGACGGCCGGACCGTCCGCCTGGTGCCCTACGCGTCCTGGGGCAACCGCGGTCCCTCGACCATGCGGGTCTTCCTGCCCGTCGGGTAGGTGCGCTCCGGACGGGAGGCGAGCCGTGCCTCCCGTCCGCCGCGGACCCGGCCACCCGCCGAGCGGGCCGAGAGGAGGAGCGATGACGCTCGACCACACCGAGCGGCCGACGATCTACGACGTGGCGCTCGTCGCCGGGGTGTCGCACCAGACGGTGTCCCGCGTCGTGAACTGCCCGGAGACGGTGCGACCGGTGAACCGCCACCGCGTCCTCGCGGTCATCGCCTACCTGGGCTACGAGCGGAACGCCGAGGCGGAGCGCCTCGGCCGGCTCCACAAGCACCCCGCCGACAGCGCGGAGTGACCACACCACCGCACCGGGACCACCACCCGGTGCACCACGAGGAGGAAGCAATGACGCATCTTCGAACACCGATCCGGTCCGAGCGCCGCCGTGGCCGTCCACGCCGTGCCGCAGCGGTCCTCTCCGCACTCGCCGTCGCCGGGACGGCCGTGTTCGGCTTCGGGTCGGCGACGCCGGCCTTCGCCGCCGGCAACACGCTGACGGTCGACGTCGGGACCACCGTCCGCCCGGTCACCCACGTCGCCGCCGGCGGCCTGTACGGCGTCGACACGGGCAGCACCCCGCCGCTGAGCCAGCTGTACCCGCTGCACGTCAACACCTTCACCCAGCCGCCGCCCGGCACCCAGCAGCTCGGCAACGGTGCGACGCACCCCTGCTGCGACGGCCTGCAGGTCGCGGACAAGATCACGGCCGCCGGCGGTCAGCAGTACCTCCGGCTCCCCGACGTCTTCAGCACGTTCCCCTACAACTGGGTCAGCTGGCCCGACTGGGAGTCGAAGATCAAGACGATGATCTCGGCCCGGGTGAACGCCACGAGCACCACGAACATCGCCGGGTACGAGATCTGGAACGAGCCGGACGCCAACTGGACGACCAGCACGAAGAACGACCCGAACGCCGGCAGCTACCTCGACATGTGGACCCGCACCTACCGGGACATCCGCGCGATCGACGCGCTGACCCCGATCATCGGTCCGGGTGCCAGTGCGTACGACCACTCCTTCATGCAGTCGTTCATGACGAACGCGAAGAACACGAACACGCTGCCCGCCATCGCGGTGTGGCACGAGCTCGGCGACTTCAGCTACCAGGACGTCCAGGCACACGTGGCGGACTTCCGGTCCATCGAGGACTCCCTCGGGCTGCCGCACATCCCGATCTCGATCAACGAGTACGCGTCGCCCGGCCAGGTCGACCAACCGAGCATCGGCGTGCACTACATGGCCGCGTTCGAGCGGGCCGGCATCCACGACGCCGAGCGGGCCTACTGGTACGAGGCCGGCACGATGGACGGGCTCCTGTACAACAACCTGCCCACGGCGTCCTACTGGGCCTACAAGTGGTACGGCGACCAGTCCGGGAACGTCGTCCGAACCGTCCCGCAGTCGTACCTGGACGGCGCCGCGTCCTACGACGCGAGCCGGAAGCAGGTGAACGTCGTCTTCGGCGGCGACAGCGGCTCGAACACCGTGCAGGTGAACGGGCTCGCGGGGCTCGGCAGCCAGGTGAGCGTGCGGCTCTCGTCGACGAACACCACGGGGCGCACGACGAACCAGGCCGCCCCGAACCTCGTCTCCACGACGACGTACTCCGTGGTAAACGGCTCGATCACCGTCCCGGTCGCGAACATGGACGCGGTCGCGGCGTACCAGCTCCTGATCACGCCGACGTCCGGGACCCCCTCGTACCAGCAGACGTACGAGGCCGAGAACGCGACCGTCGTCAACGCGAGCCGGCTGTCGTCGTCCACCGCGTCGAACGGCGGATACGTCGGACGCATCGACGGGACCGGTGACGTCCGGACAGACAGCTTCGTGGACTTCCTCGTCGACGTGCCGACGGCCAAGGCCTACACGATGACCGTCAAGTACGCGAACGCCACGGGTGCGACCGCGACGCAGGGGCTCGCCTACAACGGTGGCGGGTTCTCCACCGTGAGCTACCCGCCGACCACGTCCGGCTGGGGGAACCCCACCGGCAGCGTCGACGTCACGGTGCAGCTCAAGGCCGGCTACAACGTGATCCGCCTGGCCAAGGGATCGCCGAACTACGGCGGTGGCACCGGGTACGCGGAGCTCGACAGCATCCGCCTGCAGTAGACCCAGACCAGGACGAGCCCGTTCCGTGCGCGGAACGGGCTCGTCCTGGTGCGCCCGGACCGGACGGGCCAGGTCGACCTGCAGCGCGCGTCTCGTGCACGGACGGCGCGTTCCGTCCGTCGGTGACAGCGGCGTGCACGACTCGCGCAAACCGGTTGCGCGATTCGAGCAGGAATGTCAGGATGGCCTCCTCGCTCGATCGGCGGAGGATGCACCAGGTCTGATGCGCACCGCTCCCGGCGAGGACCGTTCACCGTAGAACTGCACCAGACCGCTGGTGCCCACCGTCAGAGTCGACCGGAGGACCCCGCATGCACGACCCCGATGGCCGCTTGCGAGCCCGGACCGACGGAGGAGCCGAGGCGCTCCTGCCGACACCGACGGTGCAGTGCCACGCGGCGAACCTCGCCTTCCTGCCCGGGGGAGACCTCGCGTGCGTGTGGTTCGGTGGCACCCAGGAGGGCGTCTCCGACATCTCCGTCCACCTCTCGCGGCTGCCCGCGGGGACGGACCGCTGGCTCGAACCCGTCCAGCTGAGCTCCGACCCTGCGCGTTCCGAGCAGAACCCGATCCTCTTCACGGCGCCGGACGGTGCCGTCTGGCTGCTGTACACCGCGCAGGTCGCCGGGAACCAGGACACCTCCGAGGTGCGGCGCCGGGTCTCCCGCGACGGCGGCGTGACCTGGGGTGAGCCGTCCCCCTTGCTCGGTGCCGACGCACCGGTCGGTGTCTTCGTGCGGCAGACGCCCGTCGTGCTCGAGGGCGGTCGGATCCTGCTGCCGGTGTTCAACTGCCGGACGGTACCCGGCGAGAAGTGGGTCGGCAACGACGACACCGCATCGGTCTGGTACTCCGACGACGGCGGCGAGACCTGGTCCGAGGTCGCCGTGCCCGAGTCGAGCGGCTGCGTGCACATGGACATCGTGCCGCGTGCGGACGGCGTCCTCTGGGCGTGCTTCCGCTCTCGCTGGGCCGACCACGTGTACGAGTCGTGGTCGACGGACGGCGGCATGACCTGGGCGCCCTGTCGTCCGACCGACCTGCCGAACAACAACTCGTCGATCCAGGCGCGCACCCTCGATGCCGACGGCCGGATCGCGATGGTGATGAACCACGCGAGCAAGGCCGACGCGACGAGCCGCAGGGTCTCGCTGTACGACGAGATCGACGACGACGGGATCGCGGCCGACCAGGCCGACGGTGGTCCCCGGGTCGCCGAACCCGCGCTCGACGCCGACGGGCCCAGTGCGTTCTGGGGTGCGCCACGTGCTCCGATGACGCTCGTGGTGTCGACCCCGGACGGGCGGTCCTGGCCGACCGCCTACGACATCGAGAACGGCGACGGGTACTGCCTCTCGAACAACAGCCGCGACGGCCTCAACCGCGAGCTGTCCTACCCCTCGGTGCTCCCCGACCCGGCCGGGGGACTGCACATCGCCTACACGTGGCACCGCAAGGCGATCAAGCACGTGCACCTCGGCGCCGACGTCCTCGCGGGGATCGTGTCGACGTCGTCCACCTCCGCCGGTCCGGACCTCTCTGCGAAGGAGCAGCGAGCATGACCCTCCCCATGGTCTTCGCACTCGCGATCACCGTCTTCATGATCGTGCTGATCATGATCGACCGCCTGCCGTTCGGTGTCCCGCCGTTGATCGCCTGTCTCCTGATGGTCGTGTTCAACGTCGTGCCGATCAACGTCGCGTTCAGCGGCTTCGCGAACGCGACCATCATCATGCTGGCGTCGTTCATGGCGGTGATCGCCGCGTTGCAGAAGACCGACCTCGTCTCGGGCTTCAAACGGATGATCACGAGACTCGGGACGAAGGGCGGGTTCCGGGCCTACGTCCTCATCATCGTGTTCGTCATGCTGGGCTGCAGCATCTTCGGCACGGGCTCCACCGCCTACTACGTCCTGGTGATCGGGCTGCTCTCGACGCTCGCCTACAACAAGAAGCTGCCGCCGTCGAAGGTCCTCATGCCGGCCGGCTTCGCGGCGAACCACCCCATGCTCCCGTTCAACGTGGCGCTGCAGTACGGCATCGTCGTCGCGGTGCTGGAGGCGACCGGCGTGCGGGAGAACATCGACCTCGTCCGGTTCTCGATCGTGAACCTCGTGCTCAGCCTCGGGTTCCTCGTCTGGTGCCTCATCGCCTACCGCCTGCTGCCCGACCACCCGATCACCGACGAGGAGTCCGACCCGCAGCGGGCGGCCGAGGCGCAGGAGCCGGCCACGGTCGGAGCGCGCAGCACCGCTGCCGGAACCGGCCCGGGCACGACCGGCCCGGGCACGACCGGCCCGGGCGCGACCGACCCGGCGACCCCCGGTCCGCACGCCGCCGAGGCGAACGCCACCGCGATCGCCTCGTCGAGCGCGACCGCCACGGTGACCGCGCCGACGCTGGACCGTCGGAAGCAGCTGGCGACCTACGCCTGCTTCGTCCTCGCGATCGCCGGCATGATCTCGTACAGCTACATCGGCGATGCGGGCTACGCGATCACGGGCCTCTCGGTGGCGCTGCTGCTGATCATGAAGGTCCTCGACTTCACCGAGATCCGCGACGCCATCAGCCAGCCGATCATCATCATGTCCGCCGGCGTGATCGGCATCGCCGAGGCGCTCGGCGCGACCGGCCTCACGAAGCTCGTCGGCGAGTCCGTCGCCGGACTGCTCGGCGGCAACGTCAGTCCGTTCCTGCTGGTGTTCGGGTTCTGCGTCCTGACGAGCGTGCTCGCGACCCTCACGGGATCGACGATCGGCACGGTGTACTTGTTCGCGCCGCTGGCCATCGCGACCTGCGTCAGCCTGGGGCTGAACCCCGCGGCCGCGGCCGTCGCCATCGTCATCTCCGGGTGGAACGGTCACTTCCTGCCGATCGACGGACTCCCCGCCATGGTCATGGGCGTCGGCAGGTACTCGCTCCTGCAGTTCTGGAAGTTCACCATCCCGATGTACTTCATCCGCCTGCTGGCCCTGACCGCCGGCGCCCTCCTGCTCTTCCCGATGTGACGAACCCGACGTGACGAACCCGACGTGACGAACCCGATGTGACGGAGCCACCCGACGTGCAGAACACCTTCCAGCTCGCCCACGTGGGCATCAACAACCCCGACGCAGCAGCAGCGCAGGAACTGTGCGACCTCTTCTGCCTCATGTTCAACCTCGACCCCCGCCAGGGGAAGAAGTCCGAGTTCGCCGGCACGTTCTTCGAGTGCGTCCGGTCGCAGTACCTCGGGACGCACGGCCACATCGGGATGTCGACCGACGACCTGGAGGCAGCGGTCGAGGAACTCACCGCGAAGGGCTTCGGCTTCGACCAGGAGACCGCCGCACACTTCGAGGACGGACGGCTGCAGAACATCTACCTGGCGGGGGAGTTCGGCGGCTTCGCGGTCCACGTGATGCAGCAACCCCGTCCCTGACCCACCACCAGACCGCCTGGCCCCCCAGCCGACAAGGAGCACCTGCAGTGACCACCACGATCAGCGGCAGCATCCACGCGCTCGTCACCCCGTTCCACGACGACGAGTCGCTCGACCTCGACCAGATGCGGCTCCACACCGACCGCGCCGTCCGGGCGGGCGCCGACGGCGTCTTCTGCCTCGGCACCAACGGCGAGTTCTTCCAGCAGACCGAGGACGAACGGCTCGCCGTGCTCGAGGCGGTCGTCGACGCCACCGCGGGCCGGGTCCCGGTGTACGGCGGCGCCGGTGCCGTCGGGACGAAGGAGACGGTCCGCATCGCCCGACGCATGCAGGCGGCGGGCGCCGACGTGCTCTCCGTCATCACCCCGTACTTCGCCGCGGCGTCCCAGGACGAGCTGTACCGGCACTTCGCGGTCGTCGCCGAGGCCGTCGACGTCCCCGTGCTCGTCTACAACATCCCCGCGCGGACCGGGAACACCATCAGCCCGGCGACCGTCGCCCGCCTGGCGGAGATCGACAACATCGCGGGCGTGAAGGACTCGTCGGGCAACTTCGACGCGATCCTGCAGCTGATCGAGCTGACCGATCCCGAGCACTTCGCGGTGCTCGCGGGCACCGACTCGCTGGTCCTGCCGACGCTGCAGGCCGGCGGCGCGGGCGGCATCACCGCCGTCGCGAACGTCTACCCGCGGACCATGGTCGAGATCACCCGGAAGTGGGCGGCGGGCGACCTCGAGGGGGCCCGCGCGGCGCAGGCGTCCATCCGCCCGCTGCGCAACCTGTTCGCGCTCGGCAACCCGAACACGATCGTCAAGGCAGCCACCAACGCCGCCGGCGAGCCCGTGGGGCCGTGCCGCGCGCCGTTCAACCTGCTGAGCGAGGCGGCGCTCGAGAAGATCGCGGACACGGTGCGCGCCGACCAGGCGGCGGGACTGGGCTGAGCGGTTCACAACCGACCCCGGGACGGACTGGAGGCGGGGGGGCCGCGGGGCCCCCCCCCCCCCGCCCGGGGGGGGGGGGGGTTGTTGCGGGCCGCGCC